>NZ_JSFH01000006.1 GCF_000784835.1 Thermotoga sp. Mc24
GATGAACTTCTTGCAGAAGGAAGGAAAGCGACCTTTACTTGCCTTGAACGCAGCAATAGAAGCGGCGAGGGCAGGGGAAGCTGGAAGGGGCTTTGCGGTTGTGGCAGACGAGATAAGGAAACTTGCAGAAGAGAGCCAGAAGGCGACAGAAGACATAGCGAAGATGCTGAGCAGCTTGAGGACGACGATAGAACACGTAGAGAACGGCTCGAAAGAGATGTTCGAAGGAGTGGACGAGATAGCGGTGATGGGAGAAGAAGTGACGAAGAGATTCAGGGAGATCCTTGGAAGGATAGAAGAGATCAACAGCATGATAGAGAACACAGCTGCCACTGCGCAGGAGCAGGGAGCGGCTGCAGAAGAAATGGCAAGCGCTATGGACAACGTCACAAAGATAGTCGAAGGAGTTGTGGAAAGTCTAAACAGAATGGAGTCTCTCATAGAAGATCAGACCGAATCTGCCGCAAAGGTCTCTCAGGCCGCTGAAAGACTGTCTGAGCTTTCTGAACAGCTCTCAACGCTCGTTCAGAAGTTCAAAGTGTGAGAAGGGAAATCAATAGAAAAAATCAGGCGGGGTTATCCCGCCTTTTTTTCTGGATGTTAAAATTTTCAGGGAGATCGAGTGGAGAGGTGTTCTGTTTTGAGAATAAAAAGACTTCCCGAGAGCCTCGTCAGAAAAATCGCCGCGGGTGAGGTGATTCACAATCCATCTTTCGTTCTGAAAGAGCTTGTAGAAAACAGTCTGGACGCGCAGGCCGACAGGATAGTTGTTGAGATAGAAAACGGTGGAAAGAACATGGTAAGAGTATCCGACAATGGAATCGGGATGACCAGAGAAGAGGCACTTCTGGCAATAGAACCTTACACGACGAGCAAGATAGAGAGCGAGGAAGATCTGCACAGGATCAGAACTTACGGTTTCAGAGGTGAAGCGCTTGCTTCGATTGTGCAGGTCAGCAGAACCAAGATCGTGACAAAAACGGAAAAAGACGCACTCGCAACACAGTTGATGATTGCTGGGGGGAAAGTGGAAGAAATCTCGGAAACCCACAGGGATACCGGCACCACCGTTGAGGTGAGAGATCTCTTCTTCAACCTACCCGTCCGGAGAAAATCTCTGAAGTCCTCTGCCATCGAGTTGAGAATGTGTCGTGAGATGTTTGAAAGATTCGTCCTTGTACGAAACGACGTTGATTTTGTATTCACCTCAGATGGAAAGATAGTCCATTCCTTTCCAAGAACACAGAACATCTTTGAAAGAGCTATCCTGATCCTTGAAGATCTGAGAAAAGGTTACATCACGTTCGAAGAGGAATTATCCGGCCTGAGGATAAAGGGAATAGTTTCATCCCGCGAGGTGACAAGATCCAGCAGAACGGGAGAGTATTTCTACGTGAACGGTCGTTTTGTGGTTTCCGAAGAACTCCACGAAGTACTCATGAAAGTTTACGATCTTCCAAAGAGAAGCTATCCCGTCGCGGTTCTTTTCATAGAGGTAAATCCGGAAGAACTCGACGTGAACATACACCCTTCGAAAATCGTGGTGAAATTTCTCAACGAAGAAAAGGTGAAAAAGAGTTTGGAAGAAACCCTCAAAAGAAATCTGGCACGGAAATGGTACAGGTCGGTTGCGTACGAAGAAATATCCTCCCATGCGCTGAGCGTAGCGGAATCACCTTCCTACAGATGGTTTTTGGTCAAGGGTAAGTACGCTGTCGTTGAAGTGGAAGATGGTTTGCTCTTTGTGGATCTTCATGCTCTCCACGAACGAACGATTTACGAAGAAATCCTTTCGAAAAAAAGCTGGAGGAAAAGACGGGTGAAAAGGAACATAACAGTTGTGCTATCAAGGGAAGAAAAACAAAAACTGGAAGAATACGGATTCTCCTTTCAAGGAGAAGAAGGAGCTTTGAAAGTCATTGAAATCCCTGAGTTCCTCACCGAAGACGTTGTGGAGGAATTTTTCAGGGACTTCCCAGTTGATGAAAAACTGAAGGAAAGAATAGCCCTTGCCGCTTGTAAACTTGCCACTAAATCCGGAGAATTCGACGAAGAGATCGCATCGAAACTGCTGGATGTCTTTTTCAAGAAGCGGTTTGAAAGATGTCCTCACGGAAGGCCGATTTCTTTCAAGATCAGCTATGAGGACATGGACCGATTTTTCGAGCGTTAACCCATTTTCACCACGTTGACGTCAGCGGTGAAAACCAGGCCATCGAAGTCTATGTTGTCGATTTCCTTCAAAAAAAGGTTTATTCTCTCTTCTTCATCGACGATCTCAAGAACGATAGGAAGATCCGGTGAAAGACTGAAAAAATCACTTCTGTGCATGTGTCTCTTGTGACCGAAACCCATGATACCTCTGTAGACAGTGACTCCTTTCATACCGAGTTCGTAAGCGCGCTTCACAAGATACTCGAAAAGAGGCTTTCCGCTGTGCTTGTCTTTTTCTCCGAGGTAGATCTTGAGAAGCTTCATACCTTCCCCCTCCCCAGAATCATTCCAAAGTAGGCGCATGTAAAAGCAAAGAGAAGATTGGCAAGAGCATAAGCGACTCCCCTTGCGGGACTCTCTTCGATGAGCGAGAGCGTTTCGTAAGTAAATGTGGAAAAAGTGGTGAAGGCTCCCAGGAGCCCCGTTCCGAAGAAAAGGATGGCTTCCTTAGAGAGAGGAACTTTCTCGATAGCGGCGAACATCAAAAACGAAAGAAAAAAAGAACCCACAGAGTTCACGATGATCGTGCCAAGTGGTATGTAAGAGAACGGCAGGAGTGAATTGATCGTACGGGAAACAAGGTATCTGAGAACGGCTCCAATCGCTCCTCCGAATGCAATTGTCAGGTAATCCAGCTCGATCATTCCTCGTATATCATCTTCACCGTCATACCACCATCGACGATGAAGTTCGTGCCTGTTATGAAACCTGCTTTTTCGTCGTCCACGAGAAAGACGCAGAGATGGGCAATATCTAAGGGATTTCCAACTCTTCCAGCCGGGTGCTGTTCGTGATCGATGGGTCTCAGATCGGGTTTTTTTCTCAGGGACTTCTTCTTCCATTCCGATGTTTCTATCCAGCCGGGGCTTATGCTCACCACTCTTATGTGATATCTGGAAAGACTCACGGCCAAGGAGTGCGTGAGTGCCACAAGGCCTCCTTTTGAAGCTGAGTAGGGTTCCGTGTCTGGTTCTGACTGAAATGCCCTTGTGCTTGCTATGTTTATGATCACTCCGCCACCGCGTTTTATCATTTCTTCCGCGCAGTATCGAGAACAGATGTAAGGCCCCGTGAGGTTCACCCTGATCACTCTCTCCCATTCTTCGAGAGGTCTTTCGAAGATGCTCTTCACGGACATGACGGCTGCGTTGTTCACCAGAACGTCTACCCCGCCGTATATTTCGACGGTTTTTCTCACCATGTTCTTCACGGAGTTTTCATCTGCAACGTCCGTTTTTACGAATGTGACATCCAGCCCTCTTTCTCTCAACATCTCTTCTCTTTCAACGCCCGCTTCTTCGTCTATCTCTGCTATGACTACCTTCATGCCGTTTTCCGCAAAAAGCTGAGCGATCGCGGCTCCGATTCCCTGACCTCCACCTGTAACGACTGCCACCTTGCCTTCGAGCATGCTAACACCCCACAGAAAAGGCGGGGTAACCCCCGCCCGTTTTATCTAATCGGTTTGTCCTTTGTAACCTCTTCCAGTGTGAGTAGTCTTTCCCATCTTCTGTCGACGTATTCCTGGAGTTCGTCTACGATTTCTTTTGCATCCGGTCTTGAAAGAAGTTTTCTGAACCTTCCCTGAGCCTTCAGGAATTCCTCCACAGGTTTGAACTGTCTCGGTTTTCTGGTGACTCTGTAAACTCCTCTTTCCACTTCGTACAAAGGCCAGTACTTCGTTTCTACGGCGAGTTTTGATATTTCTACTGTTTTATCGTCGTTCACTCTCCAGAACCTGACGCAAGGAGAGAAGACCGCAAGGAAAGAAGGTCCATCGAAGTTCAGCGCCTTTTCCACCTTGGCAAAGAAGTCCATGGGTTCAGAGAGCGATGCGGTAGCTGCGTAGACGTTCTCGTGAGCCGCTACGATCTCGACGATGTTCTTTTTCAGCTGGACCTTTCCAGGGAGCTTCTTTCCAACTGGAGCTGTCGTGGTATCCGAACCCGGGGGTGTGGATCCGGATCTCTGGTTTCCTGTGTTCATGTATCCCTCGTTGTCGTAGAGGACGTAGAGCACCTTGTGACCTCTTTCGAGCATCCCGGACAGTGACTGAAGACCGATATCGTACGTTCCACCGTCTCCACCAAAAGCAATGAAGGCGTATTTTTTGTCTTCTGGGATCTTTCCTTTGTTTTTCAGTGCTTTGTAAGCCGTTTCCACACCGCTCATCGTTGCTGCCACGTTTTCAAAGGCGTTGTGAATGTAAGGTACGCTCCAAGCGGTGTACGGATAGATGGAGGTAGAAACCTCCAGACAACCTGTTGCGAGTCCAACAACGGGTTCGTATCCGAGGTGTCTTGCGATCATCATCACGAACTTCACTGTGATGGGTGCTCCACAACCTGGACAGAGCCTGTGACCCTGTGTGATACCGATTTCTTTCTTATCGAACTCCTGTGCCAGCTGTTTTATGTTAACGGGCATTCCTCACACCTCCTTCACTCTCTGAGACCAAGATATCTCTGTTCATCTGCTATGAGGTTTCCGTTTATGGCATCTTCGAACGCTTTTCTGATGTGCTCTGGTTTGATGTCCCTTCCACCGAGACCGTAGACATAGGATCCAAGCATCGGCCTCGCTGCTACTTCGTAGAGCGCAGATTTCACTGCTTCGTAGAGAGGTGCTTCCGCTCCGAAGGAAACAGCTCTGTCGAGCACAACTACACTCTTTCTTCCGTTGAGGAGTTCCTGAAGCTGCTCCTTCGGGAACGGTCTGAACATCCAGATTTTCAAAGATCCAACTTTGTAGCCTTCTTCTCTCAGTTCATCAACCACGTACTTTATCGTGCTGTTTGTGGAGCCCAGTGCTACCATCACGTGCTCTGCATCTTCCATTCTGTACGGTTCGACAAACCAGTATTTCCTTCCAAACGTTTCTTCGAATTCTTTTGCGATTTCCGGGAACACCTTCTTTACGTTTTCCATGGCTTCAATCTGCTGTCTTTTGTGTTCGAAGTAGTAATCGTAAAGATCGAGAGGACCCCAGGTTACAGGGTGTTCAGTATCCAGAAGAGGATACATGGGTTTGAGCTCTCCAACGAACTTCTTCACGAGTTCATCGGGATAGAACTCAACGGGTTCCACTCCGTGAGAAAGGATGAACCCATCGAGGTTCACCATGACGGGAAGTCTCACATCTTCGTGTTCTGCCAGTCTCACAGCGAGAATGGTGAAATCGTAAGCCTCCTGATTAGTTTCCGCAAAGAGCTGAATCCATCCAGAATCCCTTTCTGCCATCGCGTCGCTGTGGTCACAGTGAATGTTTATAGGACCACTGAGCGCTCTGTTCACAACGGGCATCACAATGGGAAGTCTGTAGGAGGCAGCGATGTAAACTATTTCGTGCATCAGTGCGAGTCCATTTGCACTGGTTGCTGTCATCGCTCTTGCTCCCGCGGCAGCGGCTCCAACGACAGCGCTCATCGCACTGTGTTCACTTTCGACGGGAATCATTTCTGTCCTGACAACGCCGTCCGCGACGAACCTGGCGAAGTACTCCACAATAGGTGTCTGTGGAGTGATCGGGTACGCCGCAACGACATCGGGCTCTATCTGTCTCATCGCATTGGCAACGGCCTCAGCGCCGGTGACGGCCACTCTCTCGACGACCCTTTCCATCCTCATCCCTCCTCGCTCAGAAACTCAGTCTCAGGTCTCATCTCTATGGCCTGCTTTGGACATACGTTCGCACAGAGTCCGCATCCTTTACAGTAGTCGTAGTTGAAACCTTTCATTATTCCGCCTTCTTGGATGATCGCTTGATCTGGACAGTAGAGCCAGCAGAACATACAGTCTATACATTTCTCTTTGTGAAGAATAGGTCTCATCACACGCCAGGCACCTGTTTTGTATTCTCTTGCTGTTCCCGGTTTGTCGATGACTCCTCCAATGGGAATTTCCTTCCAGCTTTTAAGAGACATTCTCACACCTCCTCACTCTGAGCACTTTACTTCCTCATATCCACGTCTCAAAGCTCTCTTGTTCGCATCAATCACTTCCTGAGGGAATTTCTTTCCGAACATCTTCTCGATTCTCTTCTCTATCGCCTCGAGAGGCACAATACCTGTCACTCTGACCAGCGCTCCAAGCATCGGTGTGTTCGGTATTCCTCTCTTTATCTCCTGGAGAGCGATGTCTGTAGCATCCACCACGCATATCTTTCCGTTGAATCCTGTCTTTTTTCTGACGAATTCGAAATCCTTAACGGTGTTCACAAGGAGGATACCATCTTCTGAAAGGCCTTCTACAATGGCGGGAGAAAGTAGTGTTTCATCGATCACCACAACGACGTCCGGGTTTTCCACTGCAGATCTCACTCTGATGTACTCGTCACCAATCCTGTTGAAGGCCCTCATGGGAGCACCTGTTCTTTCTGCACCGTATTCTGGAAAAGCCTGAACGTATTTCCCGGCTTCCAGAGCGGCTTCTGCCAGCATCTGGGAAGCACTCTTCGCACCTTGCCCGGCTCTACCGTGCCATCGTATTTCAAAGTATTTCTTCGCAACGGGCATCCGATTGCACCTCCTCGACAACATGGATTTAACCCACGTTATTGTATCAGATACATAATGCATTTCATAATGGTATACTTAAACAATAAATTAAATCTTTAGATCCTTCAGTTTTCTCTGAGCGGTGATCACTGAGTTGATAACTCTGTTTATGGTCGTGAATCCTCCTGCAGTCTCTTCCAGAACCTTCGTTGCACTGTCGATTTCCGCACTCTTTTCTGAGAGTGACTCCTTCGAGGTATCGAGGGAGTTTCTGACCTCCTGAAGGAGCTTTACGTTGTTTTCCATGAAACGAACCATATTCTGGAGGGTTTTTCCAACTGTTTCAAACAGATTCGCCATGAACTCGAGGTTTTCAAGGGATCTTTGTGAAGATTCGAGGATTTCTCTGGCCTTCTCGACGATCTGCTTTGTCACTTCATTTGTTTCGTTTGATAGATTCTGAACCTCGTTTGCTACGATCATGAAGCCTTTTCCCGCTTCTCCGGCCCTCGCAGCCTCTATGGTGGCGTTCAAGGCGAGGATGTTGGTTTCCCTGGCGATTCTCATAATGTTCTGAATCAACTTTTCGATCGATCTTATGTTTTCAAGGGTCTCTCCTATCTGGGATGAAGCTTCTTTCACCCTTTCGATGATCTGATCTACATTTGTTCCGGATTTTTTCAACTCCTCCATGATGTTTTCGCTGATCTTCTCCATGTCTTGGATGACAGAGACGAGCTGATCACTTTTCGCTTGAAAATCTCCCACCAGTTTCTGAAACAGTCTGTTGAGATTCACAAACCTTTCTTTAACTTCCTCTATTCTGCGCTGCATTTTTCTCAGCTTTCTGGTCAGTGCTTCGTCCAGCTGGCTTGTGAAGGATATGATCGTGTTCTCTGCAAAGAACGCAGAAGTGAGTTTGTCCACAATTTCTCTTTCTCTCATAGAATCACCTCACAAAGAATAGAGATCGTCTATCAGATCAACACCGCATTTGAGATTTCTGAACCACTCGAGGAATTTCTTCACAGACTCTCCTCTGAACACAGCGCCGTGCTGAGGTGCGATCATATCTATCTTCTTATTTGAAACCATATCCACCCATTTCTTGCAGGCCGCATTGGAAGACATGTACCTTTTGTGGAAGGCCTCCATGAGCGGAAGATGTCTTTCGAAATCATCGACGTACCTGTACCTCTTTCCCTTTTCGAACACCGCGGCGCCTATATCTCCTGAGAAGAGGATCTTTGCCACCGGATCGTAGAGAACGAAATTCCCTGTAGAATGAAGGAAATGCGCCGGGAGTATCTCGAGCTCGTTACCACTCAGGAATTTTATCTTTGTTCCTTTGTCAGGGATCGGAACGATCCTTTTCTGATCGTAGATTCCAAAGTGTGGGAGAAACCTCACCCAGAGAGAGGATATGTATATCTTCGCGTTCTCACATATCGAAAGCCAAAGCAAAATCCCGGATGTGACATCTGGATCCTGATGCGTGTAGAATATGTGTTTTATGCTGGAAAGATCAACCACTTCCGCTACGTTGGACATCACCCTGGGAAAGACGTGGGCTCCGCCCGGGTCCAGGAGAATCCCTTCGTTTCCATCGAGGATCAGATACTGGTTCGTCTGAACGATCTCTTCTTCTTTCTCTTCCCATCCCAGAAACAGGAATTTGTGCTGACCGTTGTCGAAGAGGATTTCGTTTTCAAACATGTTGCTCCCTCCTGATTTCAAACGATTTCAAGAATTAATCCCCATTTGATTCTATCACTACATGCAACACTTTGTGACTGTTTCTTTTCTTTTCATCATATGACAGTGAGAGGTGTTATAATCGACTATGGTGAATGTGAAAAAAATATCAGATAAAAATTGTGAAAAAAATCCCGATAAATTCCGATCAGGAGGTGGCGGTTTTGGTCAAGTCGAAAGAAGAACTCTTCAAAGAGCTGGAGAATTTCATAGAAGAAAATGGGTACGAGGGAAAGAAGGATGCACTCATACAGGTGCTTCACAAGGCACAGGAACTCTTCGGATATCTTCCCGCGGATGTTCTCGAGTACATCTCAGACAAACTCGACGTTCCTCTCTCGAAGGTTTATGGAGTGGTCACCTTCTACAACTTCTTCTCTACAAAGCCAAAGGGAAAACATCAGATCAAGGTTTGTCTCGGTACCGCGTGTTACGTGAAGGGTGCGGACAGAATCTTCGAAAGATTCCTCGAAGAACTCAAGGTGAATCCGGATGAACCCACCAGTGATGGTATGTTCTCCGTTCATGGTGTGAGATGTCTTGGAGCGTGCAGCATGGCACCGGTTGTCATGGTGGATGAAGACGATTTTTACGGCAGAGTAACTCCCGATATGGTGCCTCAGATCATCAGTAAGTACAAGCGGGAGGGATGAGGATGGCCAAGGTGAAGAGTCTGGAGGAGCTCATGAAGATAAAGGAACAGGCTCTGAAGGATCTCCAGCTGAGGGGCGAAACAGGTAAAAGAGGGAAGATAACTGTTGCGATGGGTACGTGTGGAATAGCGGCGGGTGCCAAAGAGACTCTGAAGGCGATCGTTGAAGCCCTCAATGAATACAACATAAACGATATAGCGGTTGTTCAGTCGGGTTGCATGGGACTCTGCGAGGTGGAACCCACCGTTGAAGTGAGGCTCGAAGGTCAGGAGCCAGTCATATACGGAAGGGTCACTCCGGAAAACGCAAAGAGAATCGTGAAGATGCACATACTCGAAGGAAGGGTCGTCGAAGATCTGGTGGTCAAAAGAGGAGAAGCCTGACTCTGGAGGTGAAGGAAAGTGCCGCTCACAACGAACACGATCCTTATCTGTGCAGGTGGAGCGTGTATTTCCGCCGGCGAAAAGAGTGTCAAAGATGCCTTCGAAGAAGAATTGAGAAAGTACGGCCTCGATGAAGTTGTCAGGGTGATAGAGACCGGTTGTATGGGAGCGTGTACTCTGGGGCCGATCGCCGTGATCTACCCGGAAGGTGTGTTTTACCAGAAGCTCACGCCAGATGCGGCAAGAGAGATCGTTGAAGAACACATTTTGAAGGGAAGGATCGTGGAGAAGTACCTTTACAAAGCTCCCGAAGGAAAACCTGTTCCAAGGGTCCATGAGGAAGTGCCTTTCTTCAAGAAACAGGTCAGGATCGTCACAAGGAATCTCGGTGTCATAGATCCCACGAAGATAGAGGAGTACATCGCAAGAGACGGATACTTTGCCCTTGCAAAGGCTCTTCAGATGAAACCGGAAGACGTGATAAGGGAGATAAAGGACAGCGGACTCAGAGGAAGAGGAGGAGCGGGTTTTCCAACAGGGCTCAAGTGGGAACTCGCGGCAAAGCAAAAGGCCGAGAAGAAATTCGTTGTCTGTAACGCGGACGAAGGAGATCCGGGTGCTTTCATGGACAGATCGGTTCTTGAAGGAGATCCACACGCCGTCATAGAGGGAATGGCAATAGCCGCCTACGCGATAGGTGCTCAGAAGGGGTTCGTTTATGTCAGGGCGGAGTATCCTCTCGCCATCGAAAGGCTCAACATCGCACTGAATCAGGCAAGAGAGTACGGTTTTCTTGGAGAAAACATAATGGGAACGGATTTTTCCTTCGATATAGAGATCAGAATCGGTGCGGGTGCGTTCGTTTGTGGTGAGGAAACCGCGTTGATGGCCTCCATAGAGGGTGAGAGAGGCCAGCCGAGGGTGAAGCCTCCCTATCCCGTTGAGAAGGGACTCTGGGGATACCCCACAGTGATCAACAACGTTGAAACACTTGCGAACGTACCCTGGATCATCAGAAACGGTGCGAAAGAGTTCAGAAAATACGGGACGGAGAACTCTCCGGGGACGAAAGTGTTCGCTCTCGCTGGTAAAGTGAAGAACACAGGTCTTGTGGAAGTTCCCATGGGAATCACACTCAGAGAGCTCATATACGAGATTGGAGGAGGAATAGCCGGAGACAAAAAGCTGAAAGCCATCCAGACTGGGGGACCGAGTGGAGGATGTATCCCCGCTGAGTATGTGAACACTCCTGTTGATTTCGAATCCCTCCAGAAACTCGGTGCAATCATGGGTTCTGGTGGAATGATAGTGATGGACGAAGACGACTGTATGGTTGACGTCGCAAGGTTCTTCCTCGAGTTCACCGTGGAAGAATCCTGTGGAAAATGTACGCCCTGTAGAGAAGGAACGAAGAAGATGCTCGAAATCCTGGAGAAGATCACTTCCGGCGAGGGAACAGAGGAGGACATAGAAGAGCTCGAAAAGCTGGCGCATGTGGTAAAGGACACTTCCCTCTGTGGACTTGGTCAAACCGCACCGAATCCTGTTCTTTCCACACTCAGATACTTCAGAGACGAGTATCTGGCGCATGTCAGAGAGAAGAAGTGTCCATCCAAGAAGTGTAAAGCGTTGATCAGCTATGTGATTGATCCTGAAAAATGTGTTGGATGTACCGCGTGTGCGAGAGTCTGTCCTGTTCAGTGTATAAGCGGTCAGGTGAGGCAGCCTCACGTGATAGATCAGGCGGAGTGTGTCAGGTGTGGTAGCTGTATCGAAGTCTGTAGGTTTGGAGCTATAAGTAAGGTTACTCCAGCCCTGCCGGTGGAGGAGGCGGTAGAATGATAGGCCCAAGGGATCTTCTGAATATAGCTTTGAGGATCGAATCAACCGGTTACTCTTATTACAAGAATCTCGCGGAGAAAACGGAGGGGGAAACGAAGGCACTCTTTGAACGGCTGGCGGAACAAGAGAGGGACCACTCCAGAAAGTTCAAGGAGATCCTAGAAAAATACGAGCAGGATCTTAACCCATCCGATGAGGTGCTCGGCTATCTCGAAGCTCTCGCAGAGATCTCTATCTTTCCCAAACTCGAAGAAATTCCCCCTGATGATCTGAGAGAAGCCGTGAGAAGGGCCATCGAAGTGGAAAAAGATTCCATAGTCTTTTACAGCGAAATATTGAGCTACGTACCGGAGAAAGAACCCGTTCAGGCGATCATCGATGAGGAGAAAAAGCATCTGAGGGACCTTCTGAGACTGGAAGTGTGAAGATACCCCGCCGGACGGCGGGGTTTTTGTTCAAATCATTCCACCTCTGCCAGAACGCTGACGGGTCCACCGTCCAGCCCCTTGAATCTCAAAGGAAGAGCGATCACACGTTTTATCTTCTTTCCAGCGACAAGTTCTAAATTCACATCTTCGAATATGATGATGGGTCTTTTGCTGCTGAATTTCTTCGACAAAAGCCATCTGTGCGCGGGGTAGTTTTCTTTTTCACCCAACACGATGGGATCGGCACTGAGAAAATCGAGCATGACCGCTTTGAGAGAGGGGACAGATTCCCTCAGAAAACGAGCCAACTCTTTTGAAATGCCGGGGAACATGTACCTGTAGGTTGCAGGATCTGTTCTTCTCAACTTCGCAAAACCCGATCTGAACATGAGAAGATCCACACCATTCAGATCCAGTTCTTCGATATCTTCGATGGTGAAGAGTTCCATTGGTTTCTTCTCCCTGTCCACGAGCAGGGGTTTTTCAAAAATGAAGTATTCAAGAGGTATCTGATCCAATGTCCAGCCCTCTTCACAAAAATGGTAAGGGGCGTCCACGTGTGTGCCTGTGTGCGAGAAATGATGAATCATCGTCGTGTTGGCGGCATCTCCCCGCTCTATTCTGCTTGTCGGCTCAAAATAGTCCGGCGGGTTGTCTGGGTAGGTCAACATTCTCTCTTCTATAGGGTAAGATAATTCTATGAACATGTCTGTCACTTCCTTTCTGGGGGAGGTATCAATATGGAGTTTCTCTTTTACAGTTTACCAGAGGAGGTTGTCAGAGAAGAAACGCTGGGGAACTTTTCAGTCGCCTTGAAATTGATCGACGACTTTCTGAAAAAAGACCTCCCTTCACTTCAGCGTGAAAGACTCATCTACGAAAAAGAAAGAATCGAAAGACTTCTCGAGGATTATCCCTTCACCGAAAAAGAAGCGTTGAAGAAGATGATGGAGATGTTTGGAGGTTTCTCGGAGGAAGAGTTTCAGTACCTCATGAACGAAGGAGCGCTCGACTACATCGTCGTGGAAGGTGAGAAGAGATTCGAAAGGCGTTTCTTCCATAACCTTGCCTTCGCCAGGCCGGAGTACAGAGAAAGACTCAGGAAAGATGAAAAAAGCGAGAAAGCAAAGAAAATTCTTCACGAACGACTGGAACGTCTCACAAAGGGTGAGAATCCGAAAAAGTACAGAGTAAGAGCGAGAATAACTTTGAAACTGAAGGAAACGTCTTCCAGGCACCGGGTATGGCTTCCATTTCCCAAGGAAGGGCTTCAGATCGAAGGTGTGAAACTTCTAAAAACAAGCCACGAAAGTTACTACATTTCACCGAACGATGCTCCGCAAAGAACCATCTATTTCGAAAGCGAAGACAGCACCTTTTTCGTGGAATTCGAGTACACTATTAGGGAGTGGGTGAACCACGTTGATCCTGAAAGGGTTTCAGAGAAGAACACAGGGCTTGAAGAGTTCTTAAAAGAAGAACCTCCACACATCGTTTTCACTCCGAAACTCAGGTGGTTAACACAAACAGTGGTAGGCGACGAGATAAACCCATACCTCAAAGCGAAAAGAATATACGACTGGATCACATTTAACGTGAGGTACTCCTACGTGAAACCGTACGCCCTGTACGAAAACATAACAGATTTTGTGGTGAACAATTTGAAAGGTGATTGCGGTTTTCAGGCGCTTCTTTTCATCACTATGTGCAGGATCGCTGGTGTTCCCGCAAGGTGGCAATCTGGATGGTACATAAACCCGGTCTTCGGTTCTCCCCACGACTGGGCACTTTTTTACGTGGAACCCTACGGGTGGCTTCCTGCGGATCTTTCCTTTGGTGGTGCAAGAAGGGACAACGAACCTTTCAGGAAGTTCTACTTTGGAAACCTGGATGGCTTCAGAATGGTGGCAAACGATGGTTTCATGAAAGATTTCGATCCGAAAACTCGTTTTGTGAGAAACGACCCCACAGACAACCAAGTTGGAGAAGCGGAGAGCGAAGAGAAACGTCTACCGTTCGAAAGTAGTATAGAAGTGATTGGTTTCGAGGAGGTGTGAAAAATGTCGAAGATCGTGGACGTGAAGCTTTCTCTCAAGAGATACGAATACGAAAAGCCGTTTCACATAACTGGGAGCATATCTTCCGAGAGCAGAAATGTCGAGGTTGAGATCGTTCTGGAAAGCGGCGTTAGGGGGTACGGAGAGGCGTCCCCTTCTTTTAGAGTGAACGGTGAAAGGGTGGAAGCGCTCCTTGTGATAGAGAACGTTGTGAAAGAGATGATCGCAGGCATCGATGTGCGAAACTATGCCAGAATCTTTGAAGTCACGGACAAGCTCTTCGGATTTCCGAGTTTGAAAGCAGCCGTTCAGTTTGCTACGCTGGACGCTCTCTCTCAGGAGCTTGGAACACAGGTCTGTTATCTCCTCGGAGGAAAAAGAGATGAGATAGAGACGGACAAAACAGTTGGAATAGACACCATCGAAAACCGTGTGAGTGAGGCAAAGAAAATATTCGAAGAGGGTTTCAGAGTGATCAAGATCAAGGTTGGAGAGAACCTGAAGGAAGACATCGAAGCTATGGAAGAGATAGCAAGGGTCACTCGAGGAGCAAAGTACATAGTTGACGCGAACATGGGCTACACACCGAAAGAAGCGGTGGAATTCGTGCGGGCAGTATATCAGAAGGGAATAGACATCGCTGTGTACGAACAGCCTGTGAGGAGGGAAGACATTGAAGGCTTGAAGTTCGTGAGGTTCCACTCACCGTTTCCCGTTGCGGCGGACGAATCCGTGAGAACGAAGTTCGATTTGATGAGGCTCGTGAAGGAAGAGGCGGTTGATTACGTGAACATAAAACTCATGAAGTCTGGAATTTCCGACGCTCTTGCCATAGTGAAAATAGCAGAATCGGCTGGTTTGAAGCTCATGATCGGATGCATGGGAGAATCCTCCCTCGGGATAAACCAGAGTGTTCACTTTGCACTCGGAACAGGGGCTTTTGAGTTTCATGACCTCGATAGTCACCTAATGCTGAAGGAAGAAATCTTCAGAGGAAAATTCATCCAGGATGGTCCGAGAATGAGGGTGAAAGAGTAATGACGGTTCAGCAGTTCATAAAGAAACTCGTGAAACTTGTAGAACTCGAAAGAAACGCGGAAATAAACGCAATGCTCGACGAGATGAAGCGACTCTCGGGAGAGGAAAGAGAGAAAAAGGGTCGTGCCGTTCTGGGCCTCACAGGAAAGTTCATAGGAGAAGAACTTGGATACTTCCTTGTGAGATTTGGAAGAAGAAAGAAGATAGACACGGAGATTGCTGTGGGTGATCTTGTTCTCATGAGCAAAGGAAATCCTCTCAAAAGTGATTACACAGGAACAGTGGTGGAAAAGGGAGAACGTTTCATCACGGTAGCAGTTGATAGACTTCCATCGTGGAAGCTCAAAAATGTGAGGATAGATCTCTTTGCAAGTGACATCACGTTTAGGAGACAGATAGAGAACTTGATGACGCTTTCTCCAGAAGGGAAAAGAGCCCTTGAGTTTCTCCTTGGAAGAAAAAAGCCTGAAGAATCGTTTGAAGAGGAGTTCACTTCTTTCGATGAGGGTTTGAACGAAAGTCAGAGAGAAGCGGTTTCTCTCGCTCTTGGAAGTTCCGATTTCTTTCTCATACACGGCCCCTTCGGGACGGGGAAGACCAGAACACTCGTGGAGTACATAAGACAGGAAGCGGCACGTGGAAAGAAGATTCTGGTCACAACGGAGAGCAATCTTGCTGTGGATAACCTCGTGGAGAGGCTCTGGGGAGAGGTGTCTCTGGTAAGAATTGGCCATCCTTCGCGCGTGTCTTCTCATCTGAAGGAGTCCACACTCGCACATCAGATCGAAACGGACGATGAGTACGAGAAAGTAAAAAAGATGAAGGAAGAACTCACAAAGTTGATCGAAAAAAGGGACAGTTTCACAAAACCTTCACCGCAGTGGAGAAGGGGGCTCAGCGACAAGAAGATCCTGGAGTACGCGGAGAAAAACTGGAGTGCCAGGGGAGTTTCTAAGGAAAAGATAAAAGAGATGGCAGAGTGGATAAAGTTGAATAATCAGATTCAAGATATTAGAGAACTCATAGAACGCAAAGAGGAAATAATAGCGAACAGGATAGTACGGGAAGCACAGGTTGTGCTTTCTACCAATTCGTCCGCAGCTCTGGAAATAGTATCGGGAATTGTTTTCGATGTGGTAGTTGTTGACGAAGCTTCTCAGGCAACCATTCCAAGCATTCTCATCCCCATATCGAAAGGCAAAAAGTTCGTCCTCGCTGGGGATCACAAACAGCTTCCTCCCACGATACTCTCAGAAGACGCGAAGGACCTTTCGAGAACACTGTTTGAAGAACTCATAAATCGATACCCCGAGAAGTCTTCTCTTCTCGATACCCAGTACAGAATGAACGAACTCTTGATGGAATTCCCGAGTGAAGAATTTTACGATGGAAAACTGAAGGCAGCCGAGGAAGTCAAAAACATAACACTCTTTGACCTTGGAGTAGAGATACCGAACTTTGGAAAGTTTTGGGATGTCGTTCTCTCTCCAAAAAACGTTCTGGTCTTCATAGACACGAAAAACAGACCCGACAGATTCGAAAAGCAAAGGAAAGACTCTCCCTCGAGGGAAAATCCGCTGGAAGCACAAATCGTGAAAGAGATTGTGGAAAAACTTCTTTCCATGGGAGTGAAAGAGGATTGGATCGGGATTATCACTCCCTACGATGATCAGGTGAATCTCATAAGAGAGCTGATCGAAGAAGAGGTGGAAGTACACAGTGTAGACGGTTTCCAAGGAAGGGAAAAAGAGGTCGTCATCATTTCGTTTGTTCGCTCGAACAAAAACGGTGAAATAGGGTTCCTCGAAGATTTGAGAAGGTTAAACGTTTCGCTCACACGAGCAAAAAGAAAGCTGATAGCGACGGGAGATTCGAGCACACTTTCTGTTCATCCAACTTACAGAAAATTCGTGGAATTTGTGAAAAAGAAAGGAACCTATGTGATCTTTTGACCTGAAGCATATAACAAAAAACATTCCCCACTCACGTGGGGATTTTTCCATTTATGTTTCCATACCTCTAAGGAAGTATTGAAACGCTCGTAGCCTACCATCGCTCTTGCTTCGTTCGGTGGTTTCCATACCTCTAAGGAAGTATTGAAACATTGTATATACTGACAAAGGAGTTTTCTATGTTAAGTTTCCATACCTCTAAGGAAGTATTGAAACTGTGGTTTTCCCCACTCCTCGTCGGCCCGTGAGATAGTTTCCATACCTCTAAGGAAGTATTGAAACAAGGACAGGCAACTTCCTTCTGTCGACGTTCACCAGTTTCCATACCTCTAAGGAAGTATTGAAACTCAAACAGAACAATGAAAGCAAGGTATAGATGTGAAGTTTCCATACCTCTAAGGAAGTATTGAAACCAAGGTATATTTTCAGGATACACTGAACTTTTTCGGGTTTCCATACCTCTAAGGAAGTATTGAAACACGTTGCGTTGAAGCAGGCGCACTATATGGTTATTTTGTTTCCATACCTCTAAGGAAGTATTGAAACTCGGAAGTCGATTTATGTCCTTTGGGCTCTGTCAGAGTTTCCATACCTCTAAGGAAGTATTGAAACAAAAGGAGAAGATCAAGAAGAAAAAGAAGGTGAGAGGAGTTTCCATACCTCTAAGGAAGTATTGAAACCTTATTCACGAAGATAATCATGAACTCGCTTTATGGGTTTCCATACCTCTAAGGAAGTATTGAAACTGATATTCCTCTCGTATATTGTCTGGGTCGGGGTTTCGTTTCCATACCTCTAAGGAAGTATTGAAACTGCAATATGCTTTTCTAAAGCTAACAGACGAGGGCTGTTTCCATACCTCTAAGGAAGTATTGAAACCTGAGCGCTCTCGCTTGAAAACAGTGGTTGCGGGAGGTTTCCATACCTCTAAGGAAGTATTGAAACAAAATTGTCTGCGTAATAGTCTGTGCTCTTGCGGGCGCGTTTCCATACCTCTAAGGAAGTATTGAAACTCCTGTACTGGACATACCACCATTCGAAATCTTCGTCGTTTCCATACCTCTAAGGAAGTATTGAAACGGGAGAAGGGTATCCCATCGACGACGATATCAAGATCGCGTTTCCATACCTCTAAGGAAGTATTGAAACATGCACCACCCCTACATCCAAACTGCAGGTGCTCGATCATCTTGTTTCCATACCTCTAAGGAAGTATTGAAACGGTTTTGACAGTTTTCATGCCGAAACAGGAAATTAGTTTCCATACCTCTAAGGAAGTATTGAAACATCTAACGGAGCGTATGAAACTGCTAAAAATCCTGCGTTTCCATACCTCTAAGGAAGTATTGAAACGGCTCGTATCCGACCATTTCTCTCGCTTCGTTCGGTGTTTCCATACCTCTAAGGAAGTATTGAAACCAACAGTTTTGCTGTGGCTGTTTTCTCCTTCACAAGTTTCCATACCTCTAAGGAAGTATTGAAACGAGAAGAAGTTCAGAGAGATAGTGCTTGAGGAATGTTTCCATACCTCTAAGGAAGTATTGAAACTGTCTAAGAGCTTGTGCTGTTCCTCTGTCAATTTTGGTTTCCATACCTCTAAGGAAGTATTGAAACGAAGCGGTCACGAACGCAATCGAAGGACTCGTGCGTGTTTCCATACCTCTAAGGAAGTATTGAAACAAACGGATGAAGAAGCGATAAGAGTAGCGTATGCTGTTTCCATACCTCTAAGGAAGTATTGAAACTCTTTCGCAGACAACGAGTGACAATCTACAGTCGTTGTTTCCATACCTCTAAGGAAGTATTGAAACCCATTGAGTTCAGAATAAATTATACCACAAACACAAACTGAAAGCAAGATGTTTTTTGAACTTCCATATACTCATTTTCCATAAACGATTCTAACACACAAGGGGGTGTTTTCAAGAACTGTTTGGAAAAATGGAATAATTGCATAGTCAAACAGAGAGAGAATTCAAGGCAAAAACAAAAGATTAATTATATCAACCTACGTCAGGGCATTTTGGGGTGTTTTGGGCAAAAATCGATTAGTTCCATATTTCACAAATAGATGAAAAAAGTTTTCCCTCAAAGAGTTAGAAGTTAACTGCAAGATGTATGAATTTCTGCTACTTACACATCATCATTCATAACAAATTCTCTTCATATTGTTTCGTCTTATCATTCATTATTCCCTTTTTAACGCATAGCTTCCGGTACCACAAACCCGCATGAAATTTTTCGTTACCGGTAATTGCATACTCTGTATCGACCTTCTGATGCTAAATACACACACCACCCACTTTGTGAATGATTGGAACTATCTTGGTTTGTATGCATAAAAGTTATTTAGTAAATATAAATAATTTTCACACTAATTTTTTAATATCAAAAACAAAGAGGCGGAATTGCTCCGCCTCAGTCTGAACTCCTTGGACTAATCCAGTTACTCCCTCACGTACCTCTGCGAATCGTCGTACTCTTCTATTTTCCCGTTCAGAACATTCTGTATGTACTCAATAACGGCATCTGACATAAGATATCCTGTGTCGTATCCCTCCCACTCTTTGAGCATGACGTAGCCGTCTCCACCACCTGCCATGTAGTTGTTCGTGACCACTTTGTATTTTCTTTCTGGATCGAACGGTTCTCCGTTCACGAGGACTTCCACAACTTTTCCGTCTTTGCTCTTCCATGTGAGGCCGGAAACCTGGAGGAACGCACCTTTGCCTTCTGAAATGGTAGCAGCGTACTCGAGCACTTTCATGATCTGTTCCCCGGTGAGCTCCAGCACGTAGAGGGTGTTTCCGAACGGGAGAACTGTCAATATATCTCTCACAGTGATCTTTCCAGGTTTTATAGAGGCTCTTATGCCTCCACCGTTTGTGAAGGCGATATCCGCTCCCACTTTCCACCTCATGGCGTCCGCTATGAGGTTGGCAAGATTCGTACTTTTCGATCTGACGTGTTCTCTTTCACCATCGAGGTAGATCTTTGTCTCTCCTATGACGGTATCGAGTTTTTCATCTCCCACTTTCTTGAAATATTCGAGAGCCTTTGCAACGTATCTGTTCTCGAGGTATGGTTTTCCAAGGTATCTGTACTTTTCGTTTTCGTACACCTTCAAATTGACGGGTATCGCTTCCCAGTGCCATGCCACGATCTTTCCGTCTTCGATGTCCAGATCGAGTCTTCCAACGTACTTTCCATAATCTCCAGCCGAGGCTATTATCTTTCCTTCCACGACGTCGGACCCAAGAACGTGGCTGTGTCCAGCTATAACAACGTCTATTCCTTCAACTCCTGCCAACTGGTGTGTCGTGGTGATTCCTTCTTTCTTCGGCTCTCCCCAGTCGAGGTGTGCAAGAGCGATAACAATATCTGCCTGTTTTTTCAGTTCGGGTGCTATTTCTCGGGCCACTTTCAGGGCGTTTTCAAACTTCAGACCTTCGAGGTAGAGAGGTTCCAGAATCTCCGTTTCTTCTGTGGTGAAACCGATGATGGCGACTTTCAATTCACCGAGATTTTCGATGATGTAGGGTTTGAAGAACGGGTTACCATCTTCTTTCACTATGTTCGCTGAAAGGAACGGAAAATCTGCGAATTTCATCTGTTTTTCGAGAACTTCCCTTGGATTGTCGAACTCGTGATTTCCAACGGCCATGGCTTTGAGTCCTATCATGTTGAATCCAACAATGTCGGGTATAGCATCCTGAAGGTCGGACTCTGGAACACCTGTGTTCAAATCTCCTGCGTGGAGAAAGATCACATGCCCACCCTGACTCTCGACTTCCCTTCTCACCTCTTCTACGATCGTGGCGATGGCTGCAAGGCCTCCAATTCCGGGATTACGATACTCATCGAATGCCCAGGCGTGACCGTGCGTGTCGTTGACGTGAAGGATGGTGAGTCTCACACCAAGAAGCAAAACGGTTATCAGTAGAGCCAGAAGGATCACCAGGAACTTTCTCATAATATCACCCCCTTCGAAGATTTTAACTCTAATGTGCTAACATATTGTGAGATTCTGTTAAGGAGGTTTCACTCGTGACGGTGGATCCATCTCACACGATTCCCGTGAGTGTAACAGGTACGTTTTGTTCACTCAACTGTCCCCACTGTGGAGCACACTATTTGAGCCATATGATCTCCGTGGATGAAATTCCAGCCTTTGTGAATAAAGGCTACAGAAGCTTTCTGATAAGCGGCGGAATGCTTCCAGATGGTTCCATTCCGTTTGAGAAACATTACGAACGTTTGAAAGAGCTGAAAGAAGCCCACGGTCTTCTTTACAACTTTCACGTGGGGTTTCAAAAGTCCAAGGTTGCAAAGGAGCTGGCTGACGTCGTTTCTATGGATTTCTTCGGTGATGAAACCGTTTTGAAAAGCATATACGGACTCACATTGACTCCACAGGAAATTTTAGATATCGCTCACTTTTATGAGAACGTGGTGTTTCACATCACAGTTGGAATAATGGGTGGAAAGATCACCCACGAAGAAAGAGCACTTGAGATCCTCTCTCAGGAAACAGACACCGTTGTTTTGAACGTGTTCATCCCAACTCCCGGAACAAGGTTTGGAAAGTCTCATCCACTCGATTTTCAGGAGGTCGTGAGGATTTTTGAAAAGGCAAGAAATCTGTTCAAAAGAGTGATCCTCGGCTGTATGCAGCCGAGGGGGGAATACAGAAAGAAGCTTCAAAGCGAGTTGAAAGATCTTGTGGATGTCATCACAAAACCCGTTGGTGGGACAGGCGAGTTCAAAGGATGCTGTGCCTTCATTGACCGAGGGTGAAAGTGACCTTTCCCGGTCCCATGTCAAACGTTTGTCCGAGCGCCAGAACGGTCGCGAGTTCAACCGGAAGGCCGTTTCTTACGATCTTTTCCACGGTTGTTTTCACATCGTATTCGACACGCAATATTTCAAAGCTGATCGTGCCGTTTTCAACATCGACGATCATGTAAGAGGCCCTCGGATCACCATCTTTCGGTCTTCCGGTGCTTCCTGGGTTCAGAACGAGCTTTCCCATAACCCATTTCACCATAGGAAGGTGAGTGTGTCCGTTCACAACAACGTCCTCTTCAACCGATTCTACGATCCTTTTCAGCCTGTCTGGAGGAGTGTTTGGTTTTACGTACTCGAGGAGTTCGTTCAGAGGACTTCCATGAACGAGCAAGAATTTGACACCTTCGACTTCGAAACTCAACTTTTTTGGAAGACTTCTCAAAAATTCTCTGGTTTTCTCAGAGGTGTTTTCGATCGACCACTTGAGAGAGATGTCCCCGACTTCTGTCTCCCTTCCGGGTGCGTAAGAACAACCGCAGCTCTCTCTGGAATAGCCAACGGCATCGTCGTAATTTCCCATAATCGTTTTGATGTTTCGTTCCATTATTGTCTGCACAACAGCCTCAGGATCGGGTCCGTAGCCAACCAGATCTCCAAGGCAGAATACTTCATCGACACCTTTGTTCTCTATGTCCTCCAGAACGGCCTTCAACGCTTCGAGATTTCCATGAACATCTCCAAAGAAGGCAAGCCTCATTTTATCACCCTTAACTATTATAATGCATGTTCTTTTAAGTCTTCTTTAAGAACTGTAAGGTTCTTTCAAGTCTTTTCAGTGTTCTTTCTTTTCCCAACACTTCTATGGTTTCGAAAAGACCAGGCGTTACTAACTTTCCGGTAACTGCTCCTCTGATGATCTGAAAGACCACTTTTTTCGATGACAAGACCGTTTCGGAAAGATTTCTCAATATTTTTTCTATCTCTTCCATGTTCCAGCTGTTGAGATTTTCGAAGGCTTTTTTCGCTTCTTCGAGTACCTTCTCGGCTTCTTCTCTCTTCAAGAACTTTTCCACATAGTCCTTCTCGTACTCGTAATCATCGCTCATGAATGGATACATGATGTCGTGCAGCTGAGAGAGTGTGTTCACCTTTTCCCGGCATATACGTAGAGTTTCTATGAAATATCTTTCATCCAGAGGGGGAATTTTCTTTCCCACGTACTTTGCCCATTCGATGAATTCTTTCTTCAGATCTTCGAGATCGATCTTTCTCATGTGTTTCCCGTTCACCCATTCGAGTTTCTGATAATCGAAGATAACCCCCTTGTTTGAGATATCCTTTGGATCGAATGACTGAAGTTTCTCTTCTATTGTGAAGATCTCGTCTTCTTCCATTCTCCAGCCAAGAAGTGCGAGATAGTTCATCAAAGCCCTGCTCAAAATGCCCTCCCTTCTGAAGTGTTCAACAGAAGTGGCACCGTGCCTTTTGCTCAGAGGTGTTCGATCCGGTCCCAGTATCAGTGGAATGTGCATGAACACAGGGACTTCCCATCCAAAAGCCTCATATATCATGAGCTGTTTTGGAGTGTTCGAAAGGTGATCTTCACCACGAAACACATGGGAAATTCTCATGAGATGATCGTCCACCACGACCGCGAAGTTGTAGGTTGGGAAACCGTTCGACTTCATGATGATGAAATCTTCTATGGTGGAGTTGTCGAATTCCATGTAGCCTTTCAAAAGATCGTTGAAAGAGGTTTTTCCAGGAAGCACTTTGAACTTTACGGTGACGGGATGGCCTTTCTCTTTGTATTCGTCTGGATACTCGTAAGTTGTGAAGAGTTCTCTGGTAGGATCTTCTTTGTCGTAAACCACGTAATAGGCCCTTCTATTTTCCACCAATTCCTCAGCGTATTCTTGGTAGATTTCGAGTCTCTCGCTCTGTCGGTAAGGGCCGAAGTCTCCCCCTACATCAGGTCCTTCGTCCCAATTGAGACCGCACCACTTCAGAGATTCCAGAATTTGCTGTTCATATTCTCTTGAACTTCTCTCGAGGTCGGTATCTTCTATTCGAAGGATGAACTTTCCACCCTCTTTTCTTGCGAACATCCAGTTGAAAAGAGCTGTTCTTGCTCCACCAACGTGGAGATGACCCGTTGGGCTGGGAGCGAACCTGACTCTTACCAATTCGAAGCACCTCCTGATTTTTTTGATCCGACTTTTAATATATCAAAAAAAGCCCCGGTGATAAACACCGGGGCCTGGATTCGGTTTCGACCTCTATTATCTAACAGGTCTCACGTTGACAGCCTGAGGTCCTTTGGTACCTTTCTGGATTTCGAACTCGACTGTTTCGTTTTCCCTGAGGGTCTTGAAACCATCCATCTGGATCGCTGACCAGTGAACGAAGATGTCTTCTCCGTTCTCCATGGTGATGAAACCGTAGCCTTTCTTAGAGTCGAACCACTTAACCGTACCTCTCATGAAGAAATCACTCCTTCTTAAAAATCTTTCCGCTCAAGGCGGTACTTCCTAAGTGTACACCCCGGATACGACTTTGTCAAAAATCTTTTTTTCTTCATCATGAAAGGGTTACGATGTTTTGAAATCTTAGTGTTATTCTGAAGACACATTAATTTAACTTCCAGGGGCTTTTTATGAAAGAGTTTTTTCACTATTCTTTATATGCATAACTATATCCCATTGAGGAGGAGTCCATGATGGAATACTGGATTAGAAGAGCCCTCGAAGTGGTGAAAACACCTTTCCTTCTTTTCGACTTGTCGGTCGTGGAGAAGAAGTATCTGGAAATGAAATCTGTTCTCAGAGATGCGGATATTTACTATGCGGTGAAGGCAAACTCGCATCCGCGCATCATTTCCCTTCTTGCCAGATTGGGGTGCAATTTCGATGTGGCTTCCAAGGGAGAGATAGAGAAGCTATTGGCACTTGGGGTGAATGGAAGAAGAATGAGTTTTGGCAACACTATAAAAAGAGAGGAAGACATCGCGTTCGCGTACAAAAATGGTATAAGGCTCTTTGCGGTGGATAGTGAAATGGAGGTGGAAAAGGTTGCTATAAACGCTCCTGGAAGTTTCGTTTTTGTGAGGATGGAAACAGATGGTGCAGACGCGGACTGGCCCCTTTCCAGAAAGTTCGGAACCAATCCAGAGCACGCTCTTCAGATTCTCTTTTATGCTTCGAAGATGAAACTGATACCCGCGGGGTTGAGTTTTCATGTGGGATCTCAGAATCTGAATCCCGAAAGCTGGAAAAAGGCTATCGAAGTCGCAGGAAAAGTGTTCAAGAAAGCCATGAGATCCGGTTTGAATCTTTTCCTCTTGAACATTGGAGGAGGCTTTCCCGTTCAACACAAAAAGCCGATTCCGAGTATGGAAGAGATAGGAAAAGTCATCGAAGAGGCAATAGACGAAAATCTCTGGTTTGTCCACAATTTGAAAGTGATAGCCGAGCCTGGAAGGTATATGGTCGGAGAAGCGGGTTGGCTCGTCACAAAGGTGCTTTTGAAGAGCGAAAGATCCGGTGAAAAATGGGTCTACATCGACGCGGGAGTGTTTCACGGGCTTGCAGAAACCATCCAGAACTTCGAGTACGAGGTCAGGGTTCTCGGAAAAGAAAGAGAGGAACTCGAAGAGTACCATCTGGCGGGTCCCACCTGTGACAGCGTCGATGTGATATACGACAGAATCTTTCTTCCAAAGAGCATCACCTTGAACGATCTTGTGTGCTTCATAAACGCGGGGGCTTACACAGTGGAGTACAACACCCGTTTCAACGGAATAGAACCACCAAAGATGATCTTCATCGAGGAGCTCACAGAGATCTCGATAGAAGAGAAAATCAGAACGCGTGTACTGGATTGAATCATCCCTCAACAACCTTTATGTAAACGCTCCTCGTCCTTGGACCGTCAAATTCGCAGAAATATATTCCCTGCCAGGTTCCAAGGAGGGGGCGTCCGTTTTCTATTATGAGCGTGACAGAAGACCCCAACACTGATGCTTTTATATGAGAATCGGCATTTCCTTCTAGGTGGGTATAACCAGCCGATGGTGGTACCAGTTTGTTCATCGTGTTCATTATATCCTGTCGCACACTCGGATCAGCGTTTTCGTTTATTGTGATACCCGCGGTGGTGTGGGGAACAAAAACCACGCAGATACCATTTTTCACCTTAGATTCTTCTATGACTTTCACAACCTCCGAAGTGATATCCACGAACTGTGTTCGTGAAGAAGTTCGAACTGTGAGTCTTTTCAACATCAACTTCCCTCCCTTCATTTGAAGAACACGTTTGTGATTATCACCACGTGGCCTTCTCTTTCTTCGAAGTCTATCTTTATCTTTTCTTTTTCGACATTGAAGGTTTCGGAAAGCCAGCTGGCGATTCTTTCTTTTATCTTATCCGAATTCTTATCGAGCATTTCTTTTGGAATGATCTCTGTTATGTTCATCTGTTTTCTCTTAGTTGTTCCAACTATCTGTTCCAGTCTTTTTTTGGCCGTTTCTCTGCTCTTATTCTTCTTTCCGAACTCCCAAAATAGGAACTTCATGATATCATCCCCTCTTGAGTTTTGAGAAGAAGTCTTTCAATGCATCGAGAAAACCTTTCGAAACGGTGACAAAGTCGTTCTCCAAAGGCACGCCCTCTCCTCGAATTCTTCTTGCGAGGTTTTCAAAGTTTTTGGAAATTTTCGAATTTCCGTTCAGTGAAACGGGAATTCCCGTGTTTGAGGCAACTATGATATCCTCTGAATCTGGTATAACAGCTATAATCTCCAATGATAGTGTATGTTTGATATCGTCAGTGGTGAGCATTTCGCCCTTTTTCACCATGTGCGGTTTGAATCTGTTTATGATCACGTTTATCTTCTCATCGGAAAATCCAAAGTTTTCCAGAAGCCCTATCACACGATCTGCGTCAGAGATTGCAGGAAGTTCGGGAGTCGTGACAACAAGCACTCTTTCAGCCGGAGCGACGGCGTTTCTGAATCCCCTTTCGATGCCGGCTGGAGAATCGATTATGATGTAGTCGAAATGTGGTATCAGTTCCTTCACAATGGCCTTCATGTCGTTTGGTGAGACCATTTCTTTCGTGGCTATCTGTGAAGCAGGAAGAAGATACAGATTTTTCAGCATTTTATGTTTGACAAGAGCCTCCTGAGGAGAGACTTTACCGTTCACTACATCTATCATGGTGTAAACGATTCTGTTTTCGAGTCCGAGGACTATGTCCAGATTTTTCAGGCCTATGTCGGCATCGATGAGACACACCTTCTCCCCGAGTTTGGCCAGGGCACATCCAAGGTTGGCCGTTACGGTGGTTTTACCCACCCCTCCTTTACCGGAAGTTACAACTATGACATTTCCCATCAATCCCACCCTTTCTTGTTCACCCGAACAGTTTTCTCCTCAAAATATTGTACAATAAAATGTGATCGTACAGAAAATTACTTCACAGGGAAGTGGGACGATGATCAGAAAATTGAAGCCCGATGAGATAAACAATTTCGACCTTGATTTTTTGAATTTCCAGACCACGGAAGAGGTCCCTCCAAACGAGGGTTTCATAGGTCAAAAGAGAGCAAAGGAGGCTATCGAGACGGGAATAAGAATCAAAGAAAAGGGTTACAACATCTTCGTCACGGGAGTGACGGGAACGGGAAGAAGAACCTTTGTCCAGATGATGCTCCAGGATGTTGCGAAGAAACTTCCCGTTCCAAATGACTGGGGATATGTTTACAATTTTGAGAATCCGTATGAACCAAAGGCTATTTCTTTCAAAGCGGGACAGGGAAGAAGGTTTAAAAGAAGACTCGAAGATTTGATCAACGAAGTGGTCGAAGTTTTGAATAAATCCTTCGAAAGTGAGGAGTTCGCAAGAAAAATTTCCGAAAAGGAAGAAAAATACGCTCTCATGAGAAAGCAGCTCTGGGAGAGTTTGGAGGCTAAAGCAAAGGAGCTCGGTTTCATGGTTCAGCTGACTCCAGCCGGTGTCGCTATGTTGCCTGTGGTGGATGGCAGACCACTCTCACCGGAGATGGTGGATGCTCTTCCAGATCAGGCCAAAAAAGAAATCGAAGAAAGGCAGATGAAGTTGAAGCACCTGGTGGACGGAACGCTCTACAGAATCAGGAAGCTGGACATCGAGTTCAGAAAATCCCTCGAAGAATTCCACAAAAGAACGGCCCTCTTCGCCATTGATCCACTCTTTGTTGAAGTGGAGAGTGAATTCGAAAACGAAGCCGTGAGGGAATTTCTCGAATCTATAAAGAAGGATATCGTAGAGAACCTTCTAGACTTTTTGAGAATGGACGCTCGGGAGAGAAAAGAGATCTATATGAGGAAGTACTCTTTGAATTTAATCGTAGACAACTCGGATCTCACTGGAGCTCCTGTCATTTATGAAACAAATCCCTCTTATTCCAACCTGTTCGGGAAGATTGAGTACTATGTGAGAGGTGGTTTTCTCCACACGGATTTCAATATGATAAGGCCGGGTAGTATCCACAAAGCAAATGGTGGCTTTTTGATCGTTGAAGCCGAACGACTTTTGAGTCAACCTTACGCGTGGTACAACCTGAAAAGGGTTCTCATGGAAACTCAGATTTCCGTTGAAAATCTTGAACATACTTTGGGAATTTCAAACACGATCACTCTGAAACCAGAAAAAATACCCCTTGATTTGAAAGTTGTCATCATTGGTACACCTTACCTGTACGAACTCCTTTACGAACTCGATCCAGACTTCAGGAAACTGTTCAGGATAAAAGCGGAGTTCGACTGGGAGATACCCAGAAACGAATTGAACGTTCAGAAGTACGTATCCTTCATCTCGTCCGTCTGTCGAGAAAAAAACCTTCCTCACTTCGACAAAGGTGCGGTGAAGAAAGTCATATGGTACGCAATGAGAAACGCCGGAAACAGCACGAAGCTTTCCGCTGTTTTTGGAGACATAGTGAATCTCATAGTTGAATCGGGGGAACTTGCAAGACTTGAAGGATCAGAAGTTACCACTTCCGATCACGTTCTCAAGGCCTATCAGGCTATGGAGAACAGAGTAAATCTCCTCGAAGAAAAGTACGACGAAATGATAAAAACATTCGATCTCATGATAGAGGTGACCGGATCCAGAGTGGGACAGATAAACGGTCTTACCGTTCTCGATCTTGGTGATCATTCTTTCGGTGTTCCAGTGAAAATCACTGCGAAGGTTTATCTTGGGAGGCCAGGTGTTGTTGACATTCAGCGTGAAGCAGATTTGAGTGGGAAAATCCACAGTAAGGCAGTTCTCATACTGGAGGGATTTCTAGGGAGTAGATACGCTCAGGACTTTCCGCTTTCTGTCGGTGCGTCTATCAGTTTCGAGCAAGTTTACAGTGAAGTGGAGGGAGACAGCGCTTCACTTGCGGAGGCACTGGCTCTCCTTTCTGCTATTTCTAAGGTGCCCATAAAACAGGGAATAGCCGTAACTGGTTCCATAAATCAGCACGGTGAGGTACAACCCGTTGGGGGAATCGTGGAAAAAGTAGAGGGTTTTTACAGGGCCTGTAAAACCCGTGGGTTCGATGGGAAACAGGGTGTGATCATACCCAAAGCCAACGCGAAAAATCTGGTGCTGAAAGATGAAATCGTCCAGGCTATGAAGAAAGGTCTCTTTCATATATGGACCGTGGAAACCATAGACGACGCGATTGAGATCGTTATGGGAATGAAGGCTGGAAAGATTACAAAGACCGGGAAATTCGAAAGAGACAGCGTGAATTATCTGGTCTACCGCGAATTGAAGAAGATGAAAAAGCTCCTCGACGGGGTTTCAGAAGAAAGAAAGAAAAAGAAGAGAAAGGGTAAAAAATGAGATTGCCAACGGTTCTGATAGGAAGATACATCCCGGTTGATTCAATTGTTCACAGACTCGATCCAAGAGCGAAACTCCTGGGTATGATCTTTCTCGTTTCTGCTATATTGATCGTACCCGATCTTTCGCTTTACCTTGTGCCGGGTCTGGCCATTTTTCTTCTTATGTTTCTGAGCCGAACAGGATTCAGAGTTTACCTTGCGGGACTTAGGAGTCTTTGGTTCTTCCTCGTGTTTGCGGTTCTGATTCAGTTCTTTTCCTCACCAGAGGGTGAAAAGATCTTCTGGATAATCACCGACAGAGCCATATGGTCTGCCGTTTACATCATGCTCAGACTGGTACTCATAATCCTCCTCGCCGAGAATTTCTCTGCCACCACTCCTCCCTTGCTTTCTGCCAGGGCCATAGAAAGTATCTTCTCGATATTCGGTGCCAGGAAAATCGGCCATGAAATAGGAATGGTGATGACTATTGCGATGAGATTCGTTCCTATTCTGGCGCTCGAAGCGGACAGGATCTTGAAGGCTCAGATCGCCAGGGGAGCAAACTTCGAAAGAGGGAAGTTTTTCGACAGAATAAGAGCGCTCGTGGTGATAATAGTGCCTCTTCTCATATCGGCCCTCAGAAAAGCCGAAGAGCTGGCTGTAGCCATGGAAGCCCGCCTCTACACAGGTGAGCCTCCAAGAATACGGTTCAAAGACATAAAGTGGAAACCGATAGATACAATCTATGTCCTCTCAACCGCTGGTGTTCTGATGCTTGTTCTCTTCGGTCGTTATTTCGTCGATGGCGTTCTTCAATATGGAGGCTGACTTTCTGAAGGCATCCAGTTCTTCTTCGTTCAATTCCAGTTCGAGAATTCTTTCCACACCGTTCTTTCCAAGGGTCACAGGGACGCTGATACAGATGTCTTTTACACCAAGGTAATCTTCGAGGTAGACGGAAAGCGTCAACACTCTCTTTTCGTCGAAGAAGATGTTCTCCACTATGTCAGCTACGGCGAGCGCTATAGCGTAGTGGGTGGCACCTTTTCTTTCTATGATCTCGTACGCGGCTCTTTTGGTTTTTTCAGCGAACTCCTCCAGTATTTTCGAATCGCACTTTTGACAGATCTGACACATGTTCTTTAGAGGAATACCTCCTATCATGGCGCCACTCCACACGGGAACCTCTGAATCTCCGTGTTCTCCTATCACGTACACATGCACACTTCTTGGAGAAAATCCACAATGCTGTGCTATCAACGTTCTGAGCCTTGCTGTGTCGAGTACCGTTCCGGAACCAAACACTTTCCTGGGATCCATTCCGGATTCTTTGAGGAAGAAATACGTGAGGACATCAACGGGATTCGTGACCACGATGACAATCGAATCGGGAGCGTATTTGGAGACGTTTCGCGCTATTTCTTTCATCACTCTTGCGTTTCTCCCAAGAAGCTGAAGCCTTGTCTCTCCAGGTTTCTGAGGCACTCCCGCAGCAACGATCACCACATCTGATCCTTTCAAGTCTGGGTAATCTCCAGCGTAGATATTCGCTCTTCTTGTGAAAGGTGTTCCGTGAATGAGATCGAGTGCGTCTCCTTCGGCTCTTTTCTTATCGACGTCTATCAAAACCATTTCCCTCGCAAAACCTTTCATCAGAAGTGCAAAGGCTGTGCTGGAACCGACCCTTCCAAGCCCTATGATACCTATTTTCATCAGAATCACCTCCCCGGTGATAGAATACAGTCAGGGTGATATCGTGTTGAAGAAAATCTTTCTGTCACTTTCAATTAGTTTAGCCTTCTTTTTAATTATATCATCCTTCTTTTTACTGGATAAGATGGTATCTTATCTCTTCAAGGGTGAGGTGAAAAACCCTTACGTGTTTCTCGTTCTGGGAAAAGATAAAGAGATCGAACACACCGTTCGAACCGATGTGATAGTTGTTGGTGTGCTGGACTGGAAAAAAGGAAATCTCTCTTTTGTATCGATACCCAGGGATTTGATGATAGAGGGAAAAAAGATCAACGCGATTTACAACACTTATGGAATGGAAAAACTATTTCAGATCATCGAATCACTTCTGGGACAGAAGCCGGATTCTTACGTGATATTCAACTACGAGGCTTTCAAAATACTCGGGGATGAACTGGGACCAATAGAGGTGATACCGAACGAGGTCATGTTTTATGAAGATCTGTCGCAGAATCTCGTCATAGATTTCAAACCTGGGGTTCCTTACAAATTGAATGGAGAACAGCTTCTTGCGTACATAAGATACAGAAAAGACTCCATGGGGGATCTTGCCCGAATAGAAAGACAGAAGGATGTACTGAAGAAACTCCTCAGCAAGGCCCTTTCAAGAAATCCTCTCGAAATTTCCGTACTTTACAAAAAGATAAGTCCTTACATCGAAACGGATATCGGTCTTCCAGAGATTCTAACACTCTTTTCTAAATTGAAAAACAGTGTTAGGGTGAGCTTTTCGACACTTCCGTACAATGTGGATAGCGACGGAAGCATCTTTGTGGATGAAAAAAGACTCGTTTCTTTCAAAGAGAATCTCATTGGAAGCAGTGTTCAGGAAAAATACCGCGTGAACTTCCTCGTTGTGAACACCTCATCGCTTGTTTCGAGGGTATTCGAAGCCAACCTGAGGGGAGTGTGGAAAGACAGGGTTGGATTCGAACCGGACCGTGTTGTCTGGGAAGACGTGGGAATATCGCAGAAATTCGAGGGAGACCATGTCTTCATAGGGGAACCGGAAAAGGAGGACTATATCCTGGAAATTCTGAGGAAAGCGCATCCTTCCAGGCATTTTACGGTGCACAGGTTCGACAGACCGGAAGATTACACGATGTACTACACGATACTGGAAAGCCTCGCAAAGAACAGAATATATCCCGATTTTCCGGTATCTGCTTTGATTCTGATAGACGATTTCAGGGAGTGATTCGATGGATTACAGGCAGCTTCACAGATGGGATCTTCCTCCGGAGGAAGCGATAAAAGTGCAGAACGAACTCAGAAAGAAGATAAAACTCACTCCATACGAAGGAGAGCCCGAGTACGTGGCGGGAGTGGACCTTTCGTTTCCGGGAAAAGAAGAAGGGCTCGCGGTGATAGTGGTACTCGAATATCCTTCTTTCAAAATATTAGAGGTCGTTTCTGAAAGGGGAGAGATAACTTTTCCCTACATTCCGGGGCTCCTTGCTTTCAGAGAAGGACCTCTGTTCTTGAAGGCCTGGGAAAAGCTGAGAACGAAACCCGATGTTGTGGTCTTCGATGGTCAGGGACTGGCACATCCCAGAAAACTTGGGATAGCCTCCCACATGGGACTCTTCATAGAGATCCCGACCATTGGTGTGGCAAAATCCAGACTGTATGGAACGTTCAAAATGCCTGAAGATAAAAGGTGTTCCTGGAGTTATCTCTACGACGGCGAGGAGATAATAGGCTGTGTGATCAGAACAAAGGAAGGAAGTGCTCCTATCTTCGTGTCTCCGGGCCATCTCATGGACATTGAAAGTTCGAAAAGACTGATCAAGGCTTTTACCTTACCCGGAAGAAGGATACCGGAACCCACCAGACTGGCACACATCTACACACAACGGCTCAAAAAAGGCCTTTTCTGAAAGATTTTTCGGCTGTGATAAAATAAATTCAGCCTCAGGATACCAGACACGGGGGTCTGGAGGAGATTGTTTTGAGCGAAAAATGGAAGAAACTCGGTGAGACTTTCAGAAAAAAGAGGGAGGAAAGAAGAATAACCCTTCTCGACGCTTCTCTGTTCACGAACATAAATCCATCGAAATTGAAGCGGATCGAGGAAGGCGATCTGAAGGGACTTGACGCAGAAGTCTATATAAAAAGTTACATAAAACGATACTCGGAGTTTCTCGAACTCTCCCCAGATGAGATGCTCAAACTGTACGAAGAAGGCAAGGAAGAAGTAGCTGAAGAAGTTGAAGAGAAGAAGCCGAGAAAAAAGAAGGAGAAAGAGAAAACAAGGGACCTGGTGATGTTCTTTTTTCTGATAGCAGGACTGGTTTTTCTTCTGTTTTCAGCGGTGGAGAATGTGAAACTGCGGCAGACACCACCTGCTTATCTTGTTGCACCAGAGGAGACGATTGTGAACGGTAAAAGTGTGAGTGGAGAGATTCCTCTTCAAGAAGGAGAGTATATTGTCGAATCCAGAAGCGACGTGGTTCTAAAAACGGCTTCCGAGGAGTGGACAGTGAAGATCAGAAAGTTCGAGGTGAATGTTTCATGGGAGAAGTGAAGGTACCTGACATGGTGAATCTTGTGATGTTCATATTCGCATCGCACATAGATTACTGGTTCAACGAAGTGAGGCCCGTTCTCGAAGGACGTTTTGGGCCCATGGATTACATTTCGGATGTTCTCGATTTCGAGAAGTACACTCTTTACTATTCGGAAGAAATGGGACAGGGTTTGAAGGGAAGACTTGTGAGTTTTGAAAGACTCGTCCATCCTTTCCAGCTGGCGGATATAAAGCGCGAAACCAACGAGATAGAAAAGATGTTCTCGATCGAAGGAAAGAGAAAAGTCAACATAGATCCAGGATACATTCATCACACTCAGTTCGTTCTCGCTTCCACCAAACACTGGGGGAACCGCATCTACATAGGCAAAGGAATCTACGCTGAGGTGACGCTGGTTTACGTGCGGGGAGAATTCAGACACATGGAGTTCACCTATCCAAATTACAGAGAAGAAGAGTACAAAAAGCATCTTGAAAAGATCAGGGAGCTGTACCTCAAAAAGAGGAGGAAAATGATGAAGTGAGGGTTGGTATAAAGGTTCTAGGATGTCCGAAAAACGAAGCGGATTGCGAAGTCCTGGCAGGTGTGTTGAGAGAAGGAGGTCACGAGATAGTTTTCGATGTGAAGGATGCGGATGTGGTTGTGTTGGACACCTGTGCTTTCATAGAGGACGCGAAAAGAGAATCAATAGATGAAATCTTCTCTTTTGTAGATGCAAAGGATCAGTATGGTTACAAATTGGTTGTGAAAGGTTGTCTTGTTCAGCGTTATTACGAAGAGCTGAAGAAAGAAATTCCCGAGGTGGATCAGTGGATAGGTGTTGCAGATCCTGAAGAGATAGCGAATGCCATTGAAAATGGTACAGATCTTGTTCCAGATCAACCAGAGACCGTGTACAGATACAGAAAAAGAATCGATCTGGAGGAGAGACCCTACGCTTACGTGAAGATATCCGACGGGTGTGACAGAGGATGCACTTTCTGTTCCATACCTTCGTTCAAAGGAAGTCTGAGAAGCAGGAGCATAGAAGACATAACGCGAGAGGTGGAAGACCTTTTGAAAGAAGGAAAGAAAGAAATAATCCTCGTCGCTCAGGACACGACGTCCTACGGGATCGATCTCTATAGAAAGCAAGCGCTGCCTGATCTTTTGAGGAGACTGAACAGTCTAAACGGAGAGTTCTGGATCAGGGTTATGTACCTTCATCCGGATCATCTGACAGAGGAAATAATAAGCGCAATGCTGGAACTGGATAAGGTTGTGAAGTATTTCGATGTTCCGGTGCAGCATGGAAGCGATAAAATATTGAAACTAATGGGACGAACGAAGAGTTCAGAAGAGTTGAAAAAAATGCTTTCGAGCATCAGAGAGAGGTTCCCGGACGCGGTTCTTAGAACGAGTATAATCGTGGGATTTCCGGGAGAAACTGAAGAAGACTTCGAAGAACTCAAGCAATTTGTGGAAGAAATTCAGTTTGACAAACTCGGAGCTTTCGTTTATTCGGATGAGGAGGGAACGGTTGCTTTCAACCTCAAAGAGAAAGTTGACCCGGAAATGGCGAAAAGAAGACAGGAAGAACTGCTCCTTCTCCAGGCGGAGATCTCAAACAGCAGGCTTGATAGATTCGTTGGAAAAAAATTGAAGTTCCTGGTTGAGGGAAAAGAAGGGAAGTTTCTTGTGGGAAGGACCTGGACGGAAGCACCTGAAGTGGACGGAGTGGTTTTTGTAAGAGGGAAAGGGAAGATAGGAGACTTTCTTGAAGTGGTGATAAAAGAGCACGACGAGTACGACATGTGGGGGTCAGTGATATGAATCTTGCGAACTTTTTTTCTTTGTTGAGAGCGGCGCTGGTAATTCCTGTTGTCTGGTTTTACATGGAAGGATGGATCTCTTTGTCGTTCCTGATTTTTGTATTTGCGGCTTTCACAGATTATCTCGATGGTTTTTTTGCGAGGAAGAAAAACCAGGTAACGGATTTTGGAAAGGTCTTCGATCAGGTTTCTGACAAGATTCTCGTGATATCCACGGCAGTGGCCATGTTGGATGTTCTTCCGTTGTGGTACGTTCTGGTTGTCTTTGCAAGAGACACCTTTGTAAACGGGCTCAGAATACTCGCAGCCAGCAGAGGAAACGTTGTGCCAGCGAGGTGGATAGGGAAGGCGAAGACTGTTTCTCAATTTGTGGTGTTGATCGCTGCGTATCTCTTCAAGATGGGCTTTTTGAGTAACGCACTTCTCATGTTTTTTGTGGTGCTCTCACTCACAGTAACGGTGATCTCCTGGATTACGTACACGATCGATATTGCAAGAATCACGAAATTGGAGGGATAGTTCATGAGGACCTTCATTGCTATCGATGTTAACGAAGAAGTCAAGAAGCAAGCTTCTGAAATCATAGAAAAACTCATGAGAAGAGGTTTTGGTGCAACGTGGGTTTCTGAAGAAAACATGCACCTCACACTTTTTTTCCTGGGGGAGGTTGACGAACAAAAAATCTCTGAAATAGCCGAACACCTCTGTAGAAGGGTGAGAGGTTTTCCTTCTTTTTCGTTCACCGTGAAGGGTTTTGGGTACTTCAAAAGGAAGATGTCTCCGCGCGTCTTCTGGCTCGGAGTGGAGAACACTGATCGCCTGATGAAACTCTACGAAGAGCTCAGAAACGAGCTGTCTCACCACGGTTTTTCGTTTGAAGAGAAGTTCGTCCCTCACATTACGATTGGAAGGGTGAAGTACTACCCGGACAAATGGGAAAAACTGATCGAAGACATCGATTTTCCACCCATCGAAGTTGCTGTGGACAGATTCAAGATTTACTCGTCCACGTTAACACCGACGGGTCCCATCTACAGAGTTCTTTACGAATGCCAGTTTGAAGGAGGATTGATCAGGTATGTCTGATGAAAAACAGAAAAAGAGTGTCCTGGAAAAAGCGTTGAAGAGAATAGAAGAGAACTTTGGAAAGGGTTCCATAATGATCCTGGGTGATGAAACCCAGGTTCAGCCTGTAGAGGTGATACCAACAGGGTCTCTCGCCATCGATATCGCAACGGGTGTTGGAGGATACCCAAGAGGAAGGATTGTGGAAATCTTTGGTCAGGAATCGAGCGGAAAAACCACCCTCGCGCTTCACGCCATAGCAGAGGCCCAGAAGATGGGAGGAGTGGCTGCTTTCATAGACGCAGAACACGCACTGGACCCTGTTTACGCGAAAAACCTTGGAGTGGATCTGAAGAGTCTTCTCATCTCTCAGCCTGATCATGGAGAGCAAGCACTCGAAATAGTGGATGAACTCGTAAGAAGTGGTGTGGTCGACCTCATAGTTGTTGATTCCGTTGCGGCTCTCGTTCCCAGAGCGGAAATAGAAGGTGCCATGGGAGACATGCAGGTGGGTCTTCAGGCGCGTCTCATGTCTCAGGCACTGAGAAAGATCGCGGGAAGTGTGAACAAATCCAAGGCGGTAGTTATATTCACAAACCAGATCAGAATGAAGATAGGCGTTATGTTTGGAAGCCCGGAAACCACGACCGGCGGACTCGCCTTGAAATTCTACGCAACCATGAGGATGGAAGTCAGGAGGGGTGAACCTATAAAGGAAGGAAAAGATGTGATAGGCAACGTGATAAGTGTAAAGATCGTGAAGAACAAGGTTGCTCCTCCGTTCAAAACCGCTCAGACGTACATCATATACGGGAAAGGGATCGATAGAGAGTACGAGCTGTTCAATATCGCTGTTGAGGAAAGCATGGTAGAAAGAAAAGGTAGCTGGTATTACTACACCACTCTCAAAGGTGAGGAAGTTTCCCTTGGGCAGGGAAGCTCGAACGCCGTTCAGTTTCTCAAAGATAACCCTGAAATAGCAGGAGAGATCGAAAGGAGAATAAGAGAAAAATATGGATTACTATCAGTGGAGAAAGAAGAACAGAAGAAGGAAGAGAAATCTTCAGACGAAGAAGCCTCTTAATTATGCGTTGAAGCTCCTAAAGTATCGAGTCAGATTTGAAGACGAACTTCGCGAGCGGTTGAAGAAACAGGGCTTCGCAGATGAGGAAGTGGAAAGTACCATTAATACCTTGAAGAAGCAGGGATATCTGGACGATGAAAAAGCGGCTTATCTCTTTGCACTCGACGAAATGCGGTTGAAACTCTTTGGACCGAGAGTTGTGAGGATGAAGCTCAAATCACTTGGAGTGGATGAAGAGATCATAGAAAGAGCGATCGAAAAGGCTCTGGAGGAGATCGATTTTCACGAAGAATTGAAGAGATTGAAAGGTCGATTCAAAGATCGATGGGAGTTAAGAGATTATCTCTACAGAAGAGGGTTCGATCCTTCTCTCATCGAGGAAATTCTCAATAAAATAGATGGAGGTGAAGAATGATGCTGTGGTACATAGTAGCAGGAGCCGGTGGTCTTCTGATTGGATACTTAATAGCAAGTTATCAGATAAATCAAAAGCTCAGAAAAGCGAAAGAAGACGCTCAAACCATAATCGAGAAAGCAGAAAAAGAAGCAAACGAGATAAAAAAGAAAGCGATAATAGAAGGAAGAGAGGAAGTTCACAGGCTCAGAGAGGAATTCGAGAAAGAGCGATCCAGAAGAGAAGAAGAATTGAGAGCGTTTGAGGAAAGAATTTTAAAGAGAGAAGAACTCCTGACGAGGAAAGAGGAAAACCTTGAAAAAAGGGAACATCAGATTGAGGAACTCAAAGCAAATCTGGAAGAGAAAATGAGAGAGGTCGAAGAAAAGGAAAAAAGAATCGACGAAGAATTGAAGCGTCTTGCCGGTATGACTGTGGAAGAAGCAAGAGAGCTCATTCTCGAAGAAGCCAGGCAGAGGTACGAACACGACCTTGCGAAACTCTACAAAGAGATGAAAGAACAGGTTGAAGAAGAAGTCGAAAAGGAAGCCAAGAAAGTCATAGCATTCGCTGTTCAGAGATACGCACCGGATTATGTAGGAGAAATCACCGTTTCTACCGTTTCACTTCCGTCGGACGACATGAAGGGAAGAATCATAGGCAGAGAAGGAAGAAACATCAGAACGTTTGAAAAGATCACGGGTGTGGACTTGATAATAGACGACACCCCGGAAGTGGTGGTTCTTTCCTGCTTTAACCCTCTGAGAAGAGAGATAGCCCGTATCACACTGGAAAAACTGGTGGCGGATGGAAGAATACATCCTGCAAGGATCGAAGAAATGTACGAAAAAGCAAAGCAGGAAGTGGAGAAAGCCATAAAAGAAGCTGGACAAGAGGCGACGTTCAAAGCGGGTGTTATGGGGCTCCATCCGGAGCTTGTGAAACTCCTTGGAAAATTGAAATACAGAACGAGCTATGGCCAAAACGTTCTGAACCATTCGATAGAAGTGGCTCTGCTCGCCGGTTACATGGCTTCTGAACTTGGGCTAAACGCGGACAAAGCGAGAAGAGGAGGACTCCTCCACGATATAGGAAAAGCTGTTGATCAGGAGCTGGAAGGTTCACACACGACCATAGGTGCAGAGCTTGCCCGAAGATACGGAGAAAAAGAAGACATCATAAACATGATTCTCAGCCATCACGGAGAAGAAGAACCCATGACACCTGAAGCAGTACTCGTGGCAGCTGCCGATGCTCTCTCTGCGGCAAGACCAGGTGCGAGAAGAGAGAGTCTGGAAAACTACATCAAACGTCTTATGAAGCTGGAGGAGATAGCAAAAAGCTTCAAGTACGTTGAAAAGGCCTACGCCATTCAGGCTGGAAGAGAAATTAGAGTGATTGTGGAACCCGACAAAGTGGATGACGCTCTCGCTGAAAAACTCGCCTACGATATTTCTAAAAAGATAGAAGAAGAGCTCGAGTATCCTGGTGTTCTGAAAGTTGTGGTGATAAGAGAGAAAAGAAGCGTCGCTTACGCAAAGTAAGAGTTTTGGTACGGAAAACCTTCAAGCCCCCATCAGGGGGCTTTTGTTTTTTGTGAATTTTGATTAAAATTGAGATTTTGCATCATAATCCTGAATAATTTCTCTTAATTGGAAATAGTTGAAGTTATTCGTCTGAAATAGATCTTGATTTAACACGGAGATTTTTGTATAAACGATATGTAAGCGCTTACAGGAGGTGTAATCTGTGCCAACAATAGAAGATGTCGCAAAGCTTGCCGGGGTTTCCATCGCAACTGTTTCAAGAGTGATAAACGGTTCGGGTTATGTTTCGGAAAAAACAAGATATAAAGTCTGGAAAGCCATTGAAGAGCTGGGTTATAAGCCAGAGATTTCAGCGAAGCTCCTTGCTTCGAAGGGAAAACTGTTCAATATCCATGTGTTTGCCAGTAAAAGAATACTGTCGCCTCTTCAAAGCAATGGCATTTTGGGAGAGTTCTACGGAGTGATAATAAGAGCCATTGAGGAAAATTGTGGAAGACTTGGAATGAATGTAGAACTGAAAATGCTCGAGAACTTTTTTGAGTCAAATGGAGCCGATGGTTACATATTCATAGGGGGAGATCTCTCGGAGAAGACTTTGAAGGAAATCAAATCGAGGAAGAAACCTTTTGTTCTGGTGGACCATTACATTCCCGGAGAGCGTGTGGATTGTGTGATAAGTGACGGATACGATGGAGCGCTTTATGCGACAAATTACCTCATTTCTAAAGGTTTCAGACGAATCGTTCACATTCACGGTCCGCTGCATCCATACGGTTTCAAGATGAGATACGACGGTTATAAAGACGCAATGGAAAAAGCAGGATTAATGCCTCGATTTTATGAGTGCGATGACACAGAAGAAGGAACCAGAAAAGTTATCGACATCATGTTGAACTCTTATGGCACACCGGAAGCTATTTTCACTTCCAACGATAGCATCGCGTTCTGGACGATAAAACGCCTCAAAGAGCATGGTATCAGAGTGCCAGAAGATGTTTCTGTAATAGGTTTTGACGATATTGTTGATGCTGAAAACTTCGATCCTCCTTTGACGACACTGAGGGTCTTCAAGTACGAAATGGGCTGTCTTGCGTGTAAGCGCTTACATGAATTGCTAACTGGCATTAATCCACACCCTGTTCGCATTCTTGTTTTCACACAGTTTGTAAAGAGAAAAAGCACAAAATAACATCAACCTTTTATAAAGGAGGGATACGTATGTGGAAGAGAGTACTTCTTGTTATGCTCGTTGTTCTTTCTGTCTTTGCATTCGCCGAGGTCAAGAAAATAGTGTTCTGGACAGCACCAAACCCGAATCAGGAAACTTTCTGGAAAGAACTCGTTGAAAAGTGGAACGCAGAACATCCGGATGTTCAGATCGAGTGGTCGGTTATCCCAGCCGCTGGAAGTTCTGAAGAAGCCATTTTGAACGCTATCGCAGCTGGAAACGCACCAGATATTTGTACCAACATATTCAGTGGCTTTGCTGCCCAGCTCGCAGAAGAACTGGATGTTCTCGTTGCTTTCGATGAGGAGTTTGGAGAAGAGTTTTGGAAACTTGCGGACGCAAGGAAAATGAGAGGCATACTCGAGGGCTGGAAGCTCAACGGACATTACTACGTCATACCCATTTACTCCAACCCCATGCTCTTCTGGTGGAGAGGAGATCTTCTGAAAGAACTTGGATACGAAAAACCTCCAAGAACTTACTCTGAGATTTACGAACTGGCAAAGAAATGGGTTGTTCCGAAAGAAAAGTACGTTATAAGAGCAGTCGCTGGGAGAAACTGGTGGGACAGATGGTTCGACTTCATAACGTTCTACTATGCGGCAAGTGGTGGAAAACCCTACATCGAAAATGGTAAAGCCGTCTTCAATAACGAGTACGGAAAAGCCGTCGCTGAATTCATCTACACACTTTTCAAGAACGGTTGGACCGCTGTGGATCTGGGCCAAGATCCTTTCGAAAACGGTACGATCCTTGGTCAGCTCATGGGACCATGGCACCTGAGCTACACAAAAGAACACTATCCCGAAGTGTACCCGCACATAGTGATGACACCTCCTCCCGTTCCAGATAATTACCCCGAAGACAAACCAATCTACACCTTTGCGGATACTAAAGGACTCGTTATGTTCGAACATTGCAAATACAAGAAGGAAGCCTTTGAATTCATCAAATGGGTCTTCTCCAACGCACAGAACGACGCACGCTGGATCGAGCTCACAAGGATGCCGCCCGCAAGAGAAGATCTTGGAACGAATCCGGTGTTCGCCGAGTACATGAAGGATCCTTACTTTGCAAAGATCGCAGAAGCTGTGGCTTACGCTGTACCGCCTGCGCTGATTACCAACACAATAGACGTCCAGAACGCCATGACCACATATCTGATGGAGCCTCTCATGTATCTGAAAGCTACACCCGAAGAGGCTCTAAAACAGGCTGTTAAAGAAATCAACGCACTCCTGTGGTGAGGGGGGATTTCCCTCTCACCTTTATTTTTCCTTATTGGGGGTGAAATTATGAAAGGTTTCTTTGTGTCAATGTTACTTCTAATTAGTTTTGTTCTTTTCGGCACCAATTTTTCGATACCTGTAGTAGCTGGGGATGTTGAAGTACCTGTTGTTATGAAATTTTCGCATTTTCTTGACTTAATACCAGAAGATTTCGAGCCTGTCTGGGATAGTATTAGGATTTACTTTGATGGAAAGGAAATCCCTTATCAAGTGGAAGATGTTGATGGAAACGGCAAAATTTCAGCACAAGATTATCTTGTGTTTCTTGCAAAAGGAAAAGGAGAAATTGTGTTTTCAGATGAGAGAGTGAGTAAACCTGAATATGAAAAGGTTTTTGATGTGATTGAGACAGAAACTGGTTGGGAGATAAAATCTGAAAAAATTGGAGCAACAGTCAACAAACGGGGTCTTGCGAAGATCATCAGATACGAAAATATTGAAGGTACTATTTTGGATGAAATAGGCATAGCTAGAGTGAGTGGTTGGCCAGAATCGACTTTCTATGTTGATGGAAATCTTGGCAATCACTATGAAGAAACTTCAGGTGCTTTCAGAATAGTTTCTGTGAAAATAATAGGCGCTGGTCCTGTTGCCGCTGGTATAATGACAACCCTGGCCTCTGAAAAGTTTAGAGGTTTGATACAAAATCTGGTGGTTCATATTTTCTGCAATGGTGATATACTTGTTGACAATTCTTTTGAATTCGAGAATTACGCTGATATAATGAAACTTCAGACGATGGTAACAAGACCTTTGGCAATTCTGTTTGAAGACACTTTACATATACTTCCTGTTTTCAGAAGACTGATCTGGGCTGATCAGTTAGGCGTCACTCCTTACGAGTATTGGTTGGAAAGGAATGCAGTGACCTGGGTTGATAAGTTACCCTACATCGTTTTTCCTGCAAAAGATAGTATGAAACCTCTCTGGTGGGGGGCAACTTATATATTCGCTTCCATGGAACGCTGGAGAACAAACTTTTCACCCATTGCACGAATAGGCGTGGCAGAAATACTCCCCGAGAATCCACTTGTTCCTTCAGACTATAGGAAATGGCTCGATGGGGACACCTGGATATATGAAAGTCTTGAATTCAGGGATGGTGTTTTTAAGTGGATGCCCAGTGAGTTCGAGGTTTATTCCGCCACAAAGGGAATCTATTCTATGAGACTGGAAGATATGCCAAACAGATACAAATACGGCGATGTTGTTCGTCATCTCAGACTCTTCAGTATTTATGAGGCTGAAGGTGTAGAATCCGCCGTACGATTTTTAGAGAAAAAGAGTGAATCTTTCAGAAATCTGAAGATTGGGGGGAAACCCTTCAGAGAATTTTGATGGGGGTTTTCCCCCATCTTTTAGTTCCCCGAAGAAGCAGGAGGTGGGGAAATGATAAAGAAAGTTTTCATCTTATCTTTTTTCATAGCGATCGCCGGTTTTTCAATCTCTTTTAATCCATCACACCTTGAATCTCTGTCCCAAAATTTTTTTCTGGAAGGACAGGAAGTGAAAGGTTACTGGGTTTATGCCGAAAAACGCGGAGACAAATATCAGGTTCTTGGAGCAAAGGGTGAAGGAGATTTTTGCGTTGATGATGTGGCGAGGGTGGTTCTTCTCTACAGTGAAGCTTACGAAAAAACCGGAAAGAAGGAATACCTCGATCTTGCAAAGGAGGCTGCGAGGTTTGTTCTTCGAATGCAAGCATCTGATGGTCTACTGTACAACTTCGCTTACTTAGATGGAACAATAAACAAACATGGTCCAACGAGCGCAAAAATCCCCTCTTCATGGTGGACCCTAAGAGCGTTTTGGGGATTATCAAAACTGGCTCAGTTTACGAAAGATGAGGAAGTATTGCGTTCCATCCAGGCTATCTATCATGCGGTAAAGAAATCTCCGCCGGAGACATCTTCACGACTTGCCCTTTTTATACTTGGATTGTGTGAATACAATAAAGTTTTTGATGTGAAAGAGGACATAAAAGAATTTGCTGATAAACTCTTAGATTTTATTCGAGAGGATTTCGTGGGGACGTTCTTCTCAGTTTATAAAGAACGGTTTTCATGGAACGGATGGGGAAATCATTACGCAGAAGCCTTAGTGGAAGCGTACATTGCAACGGGGGAAGAAAATTATCTGAAGGTAGCAGAAAAAATGCTTGAATCACAGGTTCCTTTGTTTCTGGCAACTGGGCTAATTTACTCCATAGACAGATACGTTCATCTCTTTCCTGAACTCTCCTATTCCTTGGATTGCATTGTAACACCCCTGGTAAAAATCTGGGAGATCACAGGAGAAGAAAAATATGCTTATCTGACGTCCCTTGCCGCTTCATGGCTCTTCGGGGGAAACAGATTGGGTGTTCCTATGCTGGGTCCAAATGGAGAAGGATATGATGGACTGGAGTATTTACACGTAAACAGAAATGCCGGTGCAGAGTCCACAATCTGCGCGCTGAGAGTTGTGCTCCACGCGATGAGTTTGCCTTATCGATATCAGAATCTTATAGAAAATCCCCATATTGTATCAAGGAAAGGATTGATTGTATTAGAGGCCGAATCCGGGAATCCAGGAATATCCGATGTGAAGATTGTTACTGGGGATTTCGGAGGGGGAGCAGCTGTCACCTTTAAAGGAAATGCAAGACTGAAATGGGAAAGTCAGAGAGTATCAGGGAAATATAGAGTTTTTGCGAGTGGTAATTTCTCGGATGTAAGCTTAGCAGTTTATTCGAATATGGGTGAAAAGATAGAGAAAAATCTCTCTGGTGATGGTATTTTCTACGTTGGAGAAATTATGCTGGATAACAGTTTGAGGATTTCTCTATCTGGAAGCGGCTTTTTAGACCAGTTGATACTCGTACCAGAAAGATATGGAATTAGTTTTAGAGAGGGTGAAAAAGTGAAATCGGTTTTCTTTGATCTCCGAGAAAACAGGTTGTATTTGGTTGAAGGTCAGGTTTTCCAGGAGGAAGAATCAAAAAAACAAAAATTGACTTATAGAGTATCTTTAGAAGTGATCAGCAATTACGCTATCTTGAATCTAGAAGAAATATTCAACAATGATGGATTTGGAACACCAGTATCACCAGGTAATTTCGATAATCCTGCAGGAATAGTAGGTGCTTATTTCCCTGCTAATGAGATTGAAGAAGGATTGATCTTTGTGGAAAGTACTCCATTTCTTCTTAAGGTTTCTGGTCTTGATAATGTGAGATGTTTTGGACAGAGAATATCGTTGGAAGAGGCGATCCATGTGAAAAATCTTCACTTACTTATGGCTGCAAATCACGGGGACTATGAGATTGAAATTTTTGTGGATGATAAAATGTTCAAAGTTACGGCCACTGATTGGTGTATCCTTCCAAAGGAATTGATGTTCGATTATAGATATATCGCCAGTGGGGAAAAACAGAACATAAAATGTGGTCTTGACCTGATAAGCATACCTGTTGATACTCCTATAAAAGAGATAACCTTACCCAACGCTCCAAATGTGCATGTATTTGCCATTACCCTTGAGTTTGGTACGGAGGGAGAAAGATGAGCCTCAGAAGAAGAGAAGCAAGGCTCGGGTGGGGTCTCGTCTCTATCTATTTTCTATACACCGCTATTTTCTGGGGATATCCGTTTGTCTGGATGCTGATACTCGCCTTTTCACGATGGAAATTCGTGGGATCTCCTAAATTCGTGGGGCTTCAGAATTTCTTCAGGATCTTCGAAGACAAGATGTTCTGGAGGGTCTTTCTGAACACGATGAACTTTCTTTCCTATTTCATACCCATGGTTTTCATCGCGTCGATTCTGTTTGCAATCGCTCTGAACCGCATGAAGTACTTCAAGACGTTTGTGACTCTGAGTTTTTTGGTTGCCTATGTATCATCAGGTGTTGCGTACTCAATCATGTTCCAGAGAATATTCTCAGAAACAGGCCCCATAAACAGATTTCTTTACAACGCGTTTGGAATCACGATACCATGGTTCACAGATCCACAGCTTGCAATGTTGACTATAGCGATAATGGTCACTTGGAAATTCGTCGGGTACTACGGTCTCATTCTCTACTCAGGACTTCAGGCTATTCCCAAATCTATATTCGAGGCGGCGGAACTGGATGGTGCAACTTCCTGGGTGAAGTTCTGGAAGATCACACTTCCTCTACTAAACCCGGCAATTGTGACGGTTTTGATACTCGCTGTGAACCTCTCCTTTGGTATATTCACAGAGCCATACATGATCACCGGTGGAGGACCGATGAACAGAACTCTCACATTTATGCTATACATGTACAACACCGCCTTTCAGAGGATAAATCCCAGTTACGCGACAACCATAGCGGTCATGACCGCTCTCATAAACTTCTCGATAGTCATCTTCATCAGAAAGGTCATTGAAAAAGAGGTGACCATAGTATGAAGAAGGTTAAGGAGGTTATCTTCCACGGGGTGATGTTGGTCCTTGCTTTGATATGGATCTATCCATATATCTGGCTGTTTCTCTCATCGATAAAACCAGCAGAAGAGATCTTCACGAGGTTCTTTCCAACAAGAATAACTCTTGAACATTACGAATACATATTCACAATGGCAGAAAAGATGGAACGACCCTTTCTGAGGGCTTTCCTGAACAGTGTCTTTGTCACGGTCACTGTGACTCTTTCTGTGGTCCTGACCTCTGCAATAATCGGATACGGTCTGGCAAAACTCAGATTCAAAGGAAGCAATGCCGTATTCAACTTCATTATCTTTCAGATGCTCTTTCCGGGGTTCATGTTCATCATTCCTCTCTTTGTGTTGATAAGAAAACTTGGCCTTTACAATACTTACCCGGCCATGATCGTTCCCTTTCTCATGAGTGCGTGGGGTCTTTTTATGATCACGCAGTCCTACAAAACGATTCCACAGGATTACATAGAAGCTGCAAAGATTGACGGTGCGAGCACCTTGTGGATAATATTTAAAGTGATGATTCCCCTCTCGAGAAGCACCCTCTCTATCGTGGGTCTTTTCACATTCATAGGAATCTGGGACAACTTCCTCTGGCCCCTCATGGTGGTGAAAGACTACAATAAAATGCCGCTTTCTGTTCTTCTGGCCACCTTCAACCATGAGTACGCCGCCTACGTTGGTCCGCTGATGGCAGGGTCTGTGATTCAGACGATACCCATGGTTCTTATCTTTTTGATCTTCAGAAAGCAATTCTTGCAGGGAATCTCTATGTCTTTCAAGTAGAGGAGGGAGAGCATGGAACTCAAACTCGAAAGACACCCGGCGAATCCCATTCTGGAACCTTCTCCGTACTTTCTCTGGGAAAGCCGCTTTGTTTTCAACCCGGCTGTGGTGTACGACGGAGAACTCTTCCACATGCTCTACAGAGCCCAGGGAGAGGACATGGTATCAAGGATTGGCTACGCTGTGAGCACCGACGGAATCCACTTCAACAAGTTCGAAAAGCCCGTTTTCTCACCAAAGAGTGACGACGAGCTCTATGGAGTGGAAGATCCCAGGATCACGAAAATTGGTGATGAATATTACATGGTCTACACTGCCTATTCGCCTCGTGGCGTGAGAATCGCCATGGCATCGACAAAGAACTTCATCACCTGGAAAAGATATGGGGTTGTGATACCGGATATAGACAACAAAGATGCTGCGCTGTTTCCAGAAAAGATCAACGGAAAGTACGTCATGTTCCACAGAATACCACCTGATATGTGGCTTGCCTTCTCAGACGATCTTGTACACTGGGACAACTTCGTGAAGATCGCATCTCCTCGTCAGGGAATGTGGGATGACCTGAAGATAGGAGTTGGTGCCCCTCCGATAAAGACCGAGTACGGCTGGCTTGTCCTGTACCATGGTGTTCAAAACACGGGAACTTCCCGGCCAATCTATCGCCTTGGTTTCATGCTGCTTGACCTGGAGGATCCCACAAAGGTGATAAAGAGATCGAAAGAGCCGATCCTTGAGCCAGAAGAAGACTGGGAAAAATTCGGCGGCGTTCCAAACGTGGTCTTCAGCGATGCGATGATAGAATACAACGGCTACTACTACGTGTACTACGGAGCAGCGGACAACTGCATTGCTCTTGCCACGATCCCGGTGGAGAAAGTGATGAAATGGTGTAGAAGCTAATATAGGAATAAAGATGAATAAAGCAGGTGATCCCCAGAGGAGGGATCACCTTCTTTTGTGGTATGGTAGTATTGATTACAAGCTAAAATACACGGGAGGCGGAAAGATGAAACCAGCGTATATTCTGATAATGGACTACATAAAAGGGAAAATTTTATCTGGCGAGCTCAAACCAGGTGATAAAGTCCCATCAGAGAACGAGCTGGCTAAAAGGTTTGAAGTTAGTAGATTGACAGCAAGAAAAGCATTGGAGAGGTTGGAATACGAGGGTATCGTAACAAGAATTCAGGGATTGGGGACTTTCGTGGCCTCTTTTCCAAACACACTGAGGGGTAAGAAGATAGGTGTTTTAATATCTAACTATCAGGACACCCGTGCTGCCATGTTGTTCGGTATATTAAAGACCTTTCAGAAATTCTCCATGGACGTAATACCTTTCAATGCTGAAGCTGAAATCATGAATCCAATTAATGAAGAAAAACTCCTGAAGGAGCTGTTGAGATTGGGAATTGTTGGATTGATAATGGAGCCACGTATTACTTCTTTATCGAATCATTTCCTGATGGGTCTCATAAGAGAGAACTTTCCTGTCGTTTTTGTTGATAGGACGATAGAAGGTTTTCCAAAGGTACCTGCAGTTCTTTCGGAAAATAGAATTGGGGGCAGAATGATAGGAAAGCATATGAAAAAACATGGTATTTCTCGTGCTTTATTTGTAACGGAAGAACCACTGGAAGTATCCAGTGTTAAGGAGCGATATGAAGGATTAAAAGAAGAAATCAAAGAGGTTCATTATGAACTAGTGATCGATTACGATAAAGATTTCATGCGCATCACAAACCAGGTGGTAGCTAACGATATACAAGCTATTTTCTTCTGTAACGATTATTTAGCAGTTCGAGGAATTACCTTCTTGAAAGATCAGGGGAAGAGGATACCAGGGGACCTATCAGTTTATGGTTTCGATGACCTGAGAGTAAGTATCTACACGAACCCACGCCTCACTACCGTAAAACAGGATTTCCAAGCCATGGGTGAACTGGCAGCCCTTCAGCTGGTGAAAAAACTCCTCGGTGAATCAGTAGAACCTGAAAAGCACATACCAGTGACCTTAGTAGTAAGAGAATCCTGTGGTTGTAGAAAGTAGTAAAGACAAATTCTTCATCTCTTTTTGGTGTTGGTTGTATATACAAGAATAATCCAGAATAATCCACAATATTCAGTAACGATTGTGCAAAATTAGGTACGAAATTGTTTGACACAACAGACAACGGATGATTATAATCGAAGCCGAAGAATCTCAGGTCAGGGGGTGAGTGGGTATGAGGTATTTAGTAATCATCCTTTTGGTATTAGCTTTCTGGACTCTCTTGATCGCGGAGACAGTCGAAATCACCTTCTGGCATTCTATGACGAATCCTGTGGACAGACAGAGCATTGAAGAGATTGTGGAAGAGTTCAACAAAACACATCCGAATATCCGTGTGAAAATCGTAATTGTTCCGGGCTCAGAGACTGAGATTACAAAACTTATGACGGCCGTTGCTGGGGGAACGGGACCAGACGTGTACTATCTGGATCGTTTCACAGTTGCTCAGAGGGCAGCATATGGAGTTCTTGAACCACTCGAGGATTATCTCAGAGAGCTTGGATATGACATTGAGGAACTGAAACAAAAGTTCTTCGATTTCGCAGTCAGAGAATGCATATGGGACGGGAAACTCTGGGCTCTTCCATGGGACACAGATGCAAGAGCACTCTACTACAACAAAAAGCTGTTCAGAGAGGCCGGACTTGATCCTGAGAAACCACCTACAACAATAAAAGAATTAGAGGAGTACGCAGAGAAACTCACAAAAAAAGTAGCGGGGAGGTACACGCAGGTTGGTTTTATCCCTTGGGCTTTCCAAGGATGGCATTACACTTGGGGTTGGACTTTTGGAGGTCGCTTTTACGATGAAGAAAAACAGAGACTAGTTTTCGCAGACGATCCGAAAATAATACGCGCGTTTGAATGGCTGGGTGAGTGGGCCAAAAAGTACAATATAAAAGAACTTGAGGCGTTCGTCTCAGCCTTCGGAATGAGTTTCACAGGCGCCAGCATAGGCGGTGCTGAACCTATAAATCCTTTCCTCGCAGGGAAGTTAGCAATGGTAATTGACGGTAACTGGTTGCTTGCTCAGATCAGAGAACTCGCTCCCAAGGATTTTGAGTTCGGAGTTGCTTCGATACCAGCACCCGAAGATGGTGAAAAGAACAGTACATGGGCCGGTGGATGGTCCTTAGTCATACCAAAAGGCGCAAAACATCCAAAGGAAGCCGCTGAGTTCATCTACTACATGGCCACAAAAGGCCAAATCAAGTACGCTGTGGACACTCAGCATCTACCCACCTTAAAAGAAGCGGTTCCCGAGCTTCTGAAGGTTTCCCCTCCGGAGCAAAAGCTTTTCGCCGACCTCCTGCCGAAAGCTCATGTAAGGCCAGTTATCCCTGTTGGGGCTTTGCTGTGGGATGAACTCACTAACGCTATGTACGCTGTTCTGTACGGAGAAAAAGCAGCACAGGAAGCGTTGAGAGAGGCCCAGGAGAAGGTCCAAAAAGAACTGGATAAATGGTTGAAAAAGTGAACTTTCCCCCCCTCGTGGGGGGGGTTATTATGGGGGTTATGAGAGGGGGCCCACCAATGAGAAAACGGAAAGAATTCATAACAGGAATTCTTTTCGTTTTACCGGGTATTCTAGGGCTTGCCATTTTCAAAATATATCCAATTGTGGCATCTTTCTTTTACAGCTTTACAGAGTATCATGTCACCTTGCCACCCAAATGGGTAGGGTTAAAAAATTACTTGGAACTGTTTCAGGATCAGCTTTTCCTCAAAAGCCTCTGGAACACCTTCTGGTACTTCATAGGATTAGTACCTTTGGGGTTAATCGTAGGTCTCGGTCTGGCGTTGCTTCTGGTTAAAGACATCAAAGGCATCAGCTTCTTCAGAGCGGCTATGTACATGCCTTCGGTTGTTCCGGTGTACGCTTTTGCCGTCGTAGCCTTGAATTTTTTCAACCCATATTTGGGATTTGTAAACGGTTTACTGGCGAAGTTAGGTATCCCGGGGCCACTCTGGACAGCAGACGAGAGACTTGTAAAGCTTACCATAATTCTTATTGCTCAATGGGGCGCCGGTAATCAGGCGATGATTTTCATGGCAGCTATCAAAGACATTCCAAGAGAAATTTTCGAAAGTGCACTGATAGATGGAGCAAATAAGTGGCAGATCTTCAGAAAGATCACATTACCCATGATCACTCCTGCTATTCTCTACTATCTTGTGTATTCGTCCATTCTTGCTCTTCAATTTTTTGATCTTCCTCAAATAATGTTCGGTGGAGGCCCAAATAACACAACCCTTTCGCTGGCAATCTACTTGTACAGGCATGCTTTCAGATATGGAAACATGGGATATGCTTCGTCCATGGCGTGGTTAATGTTTATTGCTGCTTTTGCGGTGAGTATTCTCTATTTAAGAACTTCTAGAAAGTGGGTCTTTTATGGATGAAGGAGGAGATGTTCATGAGACTGATTCTCGGAAAATTATTTCATGTTCTCTTGCTTTTGATTGTAACCATGATCTATATGGCTCCGTTCTTCTGGATGATTTCTACTTCACTAAAACCGAATTACGAACTCTACGAATTTCCCCCAAAATTGATACCTTCTGAGATTGCTTTTGACAACTACCCCAAAGCTCTAAAGAGATTTCCTTTTTTCACCTATTTCAGGAATAGCTTGATAATAACAGGAGGAGCTATCTTGGGGACACTTATTTCCTGCCCTCTAGTTGCATATGGACTCTCCATTCCTCGTTGGAGAGGTAGGGAGCTCATTTTTTATATCATTCTTGCGACAATAATGCTACCCAGTGCTGCTACACTGGTTCCTACTTTTCTCATTTTCAGTAAATTAAAGCTGGTCAATACTTTCTGGCCGCTCATTCTGCCTTCATTCTTTGGTCAACCGTTTTATATTTTTCTGATAAGACAGTTTTTCCTTTCTCTTCCTCGCAACCTCTTTGAAGCAGCCAAAATAGACGGTGCTTCTGAATTTCAGATATATCTAAAGATCGCACTTCCCTTAATCAGACCTATTCTCGTCATAGTAGCTTTGTTCCAATTCATAGCCTCATGGAACGATTATCTGGGGCCGTTAGTCTATTTGACGGACGAGAGTAAGTATCCCCTCGCCCTGGGGTTACCTCAATTTCTCGATAGATACGGCACTTTGTGGAATCAAATGATGGCAGCAGCAACAATCGCGGTTATTCCCACTCTAGTGTTCTTCATTTTCGCTCAAAAACAAATTCTTGAGAGCATAAAGTTCACAGGATTGAAGGGATAACAGGCACAGGAGGGGTGCCAATGAAAGATGCCGTGATTTATAAACTACTCAGAATGGTTTCGGAGATTGTTCCCTTTGCTATTTTGAGTAGGGAGCAAATAGGAGAGTGGGATTTTTCCAGTGGCCTTGTCAAGAAGATCGTAACCCCTATTTTCGAATGGAATTTCAACTCCGCTCCTGTTTGGTTCAGAAAGGATCTGTCCCCCTTCTCCGTCGACGGGGGACAGAGGGCTTACCTGAAACTCTGGTTCGGTGGGGAGACCCTTGTTCTTGTGGATGGGAAACCTTACGGGGAAATCAATGAGTACCACAGAATGCTGAACATCACACCACTCGCCGATGGTAAACCACACAGGATAGAAGCTCAGGTGATGCCAAGAGGTCTTTTTGGAAGACCGGAAAAACCGGTGTTTACAGAAGCTTTCTTCATCGTCGTTGATGAAGCACTGATGAAGGTGGTGAAAACTCTCGAACTCACCATAAAAACGGCAGAAGTAATAGAAGATGAGTCACTTTCTAAGAAACTGCTGGACATCTCCGAGAAGTTTCTCTCGAAAGTGTGGATCCCAAGAGACACAGATACCTATCTGATGACAGCACCGGAAGATCCGGGAATAAAAGATGAGATCAAAAACACCTGGAACACACCGGAGTTCAAAGAGTTCACAGGTGTGAAGCTTTCTGAAGAGTTGAGAAATCAGATTCTGGAAGAGTTCGAAAAATTCAAAGAAAAGCTGGATAGAATAAGAAAAGACCATCCGAGTTTTGGAACGATTCACCTTGTGGGGCACGCGCACATAGACTACGCCTGGCTCTGGCCAGTTGAGGAAACGAAGAGAAAGATACTACGCACTTTCGCAAACTCTGTGTTGCTCTCTAAGCTCTATCCAGAGTTCGTTTACACTCAGTCTTCCGCTCAAATGTACGAGGATCTCAAACAAAATTCACCGGAACTCTTCGGGGAAGTGAAAAAGCTCGTAGAAGAGGGTAGATGGGAACCAGTCGGTGGCATGTGGGTGGAGTCGGACTGCAACGTTCCATCGATAGAGTCGCTTGTGAGACAGTTCTACTATGGGCAAAAATTCTTCGAAAGGGAATTCAAAAGAAAGAGCAAGGTGTGCTGGCTTCCAGACGTGTTTGGGTTTTCCTGGGTGCTTCCCCAAATTCTGAAAGAAGCCGGGATAAAATACTTCGTCACCACGAAACTCAACTGGAACGACACGAACGAGTTTCCGTACGATCTGTGCCGCTGGAGGGGAATAGATGGATCCGAAGTGATCTATTTCAGTTTCAAAAATCCCAACGAGGGGTACAACGGGAAGATAGATCCCGATACGATCTACAAAACCTGGAAGAATTTCAGGCAGAAACATCTCGCAAACAAAGTCCTTCTCTCATTCGGGCACGGTGATGGGGGTGGTGGTCCAACCGAAGAGATGCTGGAAAATTACGAAGTTCTGAAGGATTTTCCTGGACTGCCGCGCCTTGAGATGGGAACTGTGGAAGAATTCTTCAAAAAAATGGATATCGACGGAGAACTTCCTGTGTGGGACGGAGAGCTTTACCTTGAACTTCACAGGGGAACCTACACTTCACAGTCCAGGACAAAGAAACTTCACAAAGAAGCGGAAGACAGTCTTTACCTTGCGGAATTGATTTCTGCTTTCACGGATAAAGATTTTTCTGACGAAATAGACGAACTCTGGAAGATTCTGTTGAGAAACGAATTTCACGATATTCTACCTGGTTCTTCTATAAAGGAAGTCTATGAAGATACAGAAAAAGAACTCAGACATGTGATAGAAAAATCAAAAGACATCGTTATCGAATCTCTCAAAGTTTTTTCTTCTGAGAACGAAGAGGTTTTAACCCTTTTGAACGTTTCCTCTTTTCCAAAGAAGTGTCTTTTCTTCCTCAACGAAGATCTCGCGATTTCCTTTGAAGGAGAAGCGCTCTTGAAACAGAGAACTCACGATGGAAGGTATGTGTACTTCATAGACAGGGAGATTCCTCCGTTCACGAAAGTAGAACTGAAATTTCGCAAAGCCACGTTTGAGGAAACTCCAAGTGAGTTGAGAGAAACAAACATCATGGAGAACGAATTTCTCAGGGTGCACGTCAACGATGACGGAACAATTCAAATCTACGACAAAGAACTGGACAGGTACGTTTTCGAAGAGAAGGGAAACATCTTGAAACTTCATAAAAACATCCCTGCCTACTGGGACAACTGGGATATCGCAGAAAACGTGGAAAAGACAGGATATACCCTGAGGGCGAAAAACATAGAAAAAATAGAGTCTGGCCCTGTTCGAGAAGTGATCCGTGTTGAATATGAATCAGAAGGAAGCAGGATCACGCAGCATTACATCCTTTACAGAAAGAGTAGAAGGCTCGATATAGAAACGAAGGTAGACTGGCACACAAGACGAGCTCTTCTCAGAGCTTACTTCCCAACAACTGTTCTGTCGAGAAAGGCAAGGTTCGATATCTCCGGTGGTTTCATCGAAAGGCCCACACACAGAAACACCAGTTTCGAACAGGCACGTTTCGAGGTGCCGTTTCACAGGTGGATGGATCTCTCCCAGACAGACTTCGGTGTGTCTATTATGAACGACGGAAAATACGGTGGCAGTGTTCATCAGGGTACTATGGCGCTTTCACTGATAAAAGCGGGTATTTTCCCCGATTTTCTCTGTGACGAGGGTAAACACAGTTTCACCTATTCTGTCTACGTGCACCCTGGGGACAGCTTGAGAGATGTTGTAAAAGAATCAGAAGATCTCAACAGATCTTTCATCGTTCATCGCGGGGTGTTGAACCTCCCCTCTCCTTTACTGGAGATCTCTCCCCAGAATTTCCGTCTCACTTCACTGAGAAGGGTGAATGGCAAAATTGTTCTGAGGCTTGTTGAGATCTTCGGAACATCAGGAAAACTTTCCATTAAGACCCCGTGGAACGGTGAAATCTACCAGACGAACGTTCTGGAAGAGAAAAAACAGAAAGTCACCTTCCCAGTGGTTTACCATCCGTTCAAGATCTACACTTTTGTTGTAGAAGGTTGAAGGTTCAAACTTGTCACTCGAGAGCGGGGATGGCACCCCGCTCTTTGATCAACCTAATTTTTCCTGTGTAAACACCCATAAATAAAGCCTTAAACGATTCTTCTAAAATGTGTTCTTGATTTGTATCACTGTTATGTTATAAAAATAACAGGACAGAAGAAATAAATGATAAAAAGGCATGACAACAAAAAGGAGGTGAAACTATGATGATGTTCTTGCCGCCGGAAGTTGTTAGAGAGATCCACGAAGAGAGGGTAAAGAAAGCTCTCGAAAATCTCAAAGCCATCGAACTCAAAAAAGAACTCCTTGAAAAGGTAGTGAAAGAAGAAAAGAAAGTCTCCTCCAGAAGGAGGAGAAGAGAGAAAGAAACAGTCGAAGTGTAAAGATTATTTATCCGCCATCTTTAACGATCTGCCTTCCCAGATATCCTTCTTCGAGTCTTCCAGGCATCCCTCCCCTACTTTTAATCACCGAGTGCAAGTTCTATCAGATTTGAATCGAAAATGTAGGTGATCGTCGAGTCGTTGAGATAGAACGTTTCTGATGCGAATGGAGAGAGATCTGCTAGTATGGTTGAAATCTCATTATTTGCGTTTTCCATATCGTCTTCGTCTATCTCCAATTCTTCATCAGTGTTAGCGACTTCATTTTCCTCTGGAAGTTCAAAATCGGTGTACACACAAACGGTGTAAGTGGCTTCTTTCAGATCTTCGAAGTCAAAATGATCGTCTGTGATTTCAAGATTCACGAGTGTACCGGAGCAGGTTTCTCCCTCAAAGAGTGCCACAAGACATGGTGTTCCTGAAAGTGTTTCTTTCAACCTTCCTTCCACCTCATACCTGTGTTCCTCTCCCTCACCAAAACCGTACTCGTTCCTCTCTCTGTGGTGATATGGAATTATAACGGGCCTGAGCAAGTATTTTTTGTTGTTGCCCGTGGTTGCGATTTTGAGAGATCTTGCCACATCGAAGTCGAGAACGATCGAGTCGCCGTTCTGCACTATAACAGGCTTTATGATTTTGATCTTTCTGGAAGAAACCCTAACAGTCTCTGTTGAACCGTTTGTAACAGCAGTGGCGGCATCGATGTAGAGTCTGATCCACTCGAGATTAGCGCCCTCGGGCAATTCCATCTCGAAGAACTGAACTTTAGTTCCAGCAAGTGAGAGGAGATCGAACTCATTCTCCAGCAGAGCAGCGGTAGCAGTGTACTCTTCTCCATCCAATGAATAGTGGTATTCCGCGTTTGAAATTTTCACCAGTAATTTTTCGATGTTGAAAGTTGGGTTGTCCGTGAGATACACAGGAGCTTTTACGGTGTTGGTTCCGGTTGTGAAAAGCACACATCCAGCCAGCAAACTCAAAATCAGAACTGCCCAGAGCACGTATTTCATGTTCTCACCTCCTCCAAAATATATTTTAACTCATTAATGGTTTCATAATAAATATGTGAACAAATTATCTATTAATAGCCTGTATGTTTTCGATCTTAAACACTAAGATTTTTGCCCACTAATAAATTATCTTTTTTGATTTCGTCTAATAAATACCGGAGACTGGAACCGCGGATTTAGAAGAAAATGGTTTCTTTTGAAAAATATTCGCCGATACTTGTTTCTGCATCCATCTCTTCAGATTTTGAATGAAAACATTTTCAGAATAAAATACCAGAGACAGAAAAAGTGAAGAGAGGGTGATAGCGTGCGATTCGGTTATTTTGATGACGTCAACCGTGAATACGTGATCACAACTCCTCAAACTCCGTATCCATGGATAAATTATCTGGGAACGGAGGACTTCTTTTCCATCATATCTCACATGGCAGGGGGTTACTGTTTTTACAAAGACGCGAGACTCAGAAGAATAACGAGGTTCAGATACAACAACGTTCCAACGGATGCTGGAGGAAGGTACTTTTACATCAGAGAAGAAAATGGAGATTTCTGGACACCCACGTGGATGCCTGTGAGAAAAGATCTTTCCTTCTTTGAAGCGCGCCACGGTCTTGGATACACAAAGATCACAGGTGAAAGGAACGGCCTGAGAGCCACCATCACCTACTTTGTGCCAAGACATTTCACAGGGGAGGTCCATCACCTTGTTCTGGAGAACAGAACGAACACACCGAGGAGGATAAAACTTTTCTCCTTTATAGAGTTCTGCCTCTGGAACGCTCTCGATGATATGACGAACTTCCAGAGAAACTACAGTACGGGTGAAGTGGAAATAGAAGGTTCTGTGATTTACCACAAGACAGAATACAGAGAAAGAAGAAACCACTACGCGTTCTATTCTGTGAATCAACCGATAGATGGTTTTGATACAGACAGAGAGTCCTTCATAGGTCTCTACAGCGGTTTTGAAGCTCCTCAAGCGGTGGTGGAAGGAAAACCCAGAAATTCCGTCGCGAGCGGGTGGGCACCGATCGCTTCACATTACTTAGAGATAGAACTCGCTCCATCCGAAAAGAAAGAACTCATCTTCATTCTCGGGTACGTAGAGAATCCAGAGGAGGAAAAATGGGAAAAGCCCGGTGTGATAAACAAAAAGCGAGCAAAAGAGATGATAGAGAAATTCAAAACAGGTGAAGATGTTGAGCACGCCCTGAAGGAACTCAAAGAATACTGGGACGACCTTCTTGGAAGAATACAGGTAGAAACCCATGACGAAAAACTCAACAGAATGGTGAACATCTGGAATCAGTACCAGTGTATGGTCACGTTCAACATCTCTCGAAGCGCTTCGTACTTCGAGTCTGGTATCAGTAGAGGAATAGGTTTCAGGGACTCGAACCAGGATATCTTAGGTTTTGTTCACATGATCCCGGAGAAGGCAAGGCAGAGAATACTCGATTTGGCCTCTATCCAATTCGAGGATGGAAGCACTTACCACCAGTTCCAGCCGCTCACCAAGAAGGGCAACAACGAAATAGGAGGAGGCTTCAACGACGATCCGCTTTGGCTCATTCTCTCAACGAGCGCTTACATCAAAGAAACGGGTGACTGGAGCATACTGGACGAAGAGGTTCCCTTCGACAACGATCCGAACAAAAAGGCATCACTCTTCGAGCATCTGAAGAGATCTTTCTACTTCACTGTGAACAACCTCGGTCCCCACGGTCTTCCATTGATAGGAAGGGCCGATTGGAACGATTGTCTTAACCTCAATTGTTTCTCGAAAGATCCCGATGAGTCTTTCCAAACAACCGTCAACGCTCTCGACGGAAGGGTAGCGGAGTCCGTCTTCATAGCGGGGCTCTTCGTTCTTGCTGGAAAAGAATTCGTGGAGATCTGCAAAAGACGAGGACTTGAAGAAGAAGCGAGAGAAGCAGAAAAACATGTGAACAAAATGATCGAGACCACTCTGAAATACGGCTGGGATGGTGAATGGTTCCTCAGGGCGTACGATGCCTTTGGGAGAAAGGTGGGAAGCAAAGAGTGTGAAGAAGGTAAGATCTTCATAGAACCACAGGGAATGTGTGTTATGGCAAGTATCGGTGTGGACAACGGATACGCGGAAAAAGCTCTCGATTCTGTCAAAAAATATCTCGACACACCCTACGGACTCGTTCTTCAGCAGCCGGCGTACAGCAGATATTACATCGAGCTTGGTGAGATCTCGAGTTACCCACCGGGCTACAAAGAAAACGCGGGGATCTTCTGTCACAACAACCCATGGGTAGCGATAGCCGAGACTGTTATAGGTAGGGGAGACAGAGCCTTTGAGATCTACAGAAAAATCACACCGGCTTATCTCGAAGACATCAGCGAAATACACAGGACTGAGCCGTACGTCTACGCTCAGATGGTTGCCGGAAAAGATGCACCGAGGCATGGAGAGGCAAAGAATTCCTGGCTCACGGGGACTGCTGCTTGGAGCTTTGTAGCGATCACTCAGCATATACTCGGGATAAGGCCTACTTACGACGGCCTGGTGGTGGATCCCTGCATCCCGAAAGAATGGGAAGGATTCAGGATCACAAGAAAGTTCAGAGGAAGCATCTACGATATAACGGTGAAGAATCTCTCTCATGTTTCCAAAGGAGTCAAAGAGATCATTGTTGATGGAAAAAAGATAGAAGGACAAGTACTTCCAGTTTTCGAGGATGGAAAGGTGCACAGGGTTGAAGTTGTGATGGGCTGACCTTTTGTTCTCCGATGATATAGTACAGACGAGGGGGTACTCCCCCTCTTTTTTTGTGCAGAGAGTTTTGATAGAATAGTTAGGCACACGAATCAAAACAACAGGAGAGGTGATGAACGTGAAAAAGTTCCCTGAAGGATTCCTCTGGGGTGTTGCAACAGCTTCCTACCAGATCGAGGGTTCTCCCCTCGCAGACGGAGCTGGTATGTCTATCTGGCACACCTTCTCCCATACTCCTGGAAATGTAAAGAACGGTGACACGGGAGATGTGGCCTGCGACCACTACAACAGATGGAAAGAGGACATTGAAATCATAGAGAAACTCGGAGTAAAGGCTTACAGATTTTCAATCAGCTGGCCAAGAATACTTCCGGAAGGAACAGGAAGGGTGAATCAGAAAGGACTGGATTTTTACAACAGGATCATAGACACCCTGCTGGAAAAAGGTATCACACCCTTTGTGACCATCTATCACTGGGATCTTCCCTTCGCTCTTCAGTTGAAAGGAGGATGGGCGAACAGAGAAATAGCGGATTGGTTCGCAGAATACTCAAGGGTTCTCTTTGAAAATTTCGGCGACCGTGTGAAGAACTGGATCACCTTGAACGAACCGTGGGTTGTTGCCATAGTGGGGCATCTGTACGGAGTCCACGCTCCTGGAATGAGAGATATTTACGTGGCTTTCCGAGCTGTTCACAATCTCTTGAGGGCACACGCCAAAGCGGTGAAAGTGTTCAGGGAAACTGTGAAAGATGGAAAGATCGGAATAGTTTTCAACAATGGATATTTCGAACCTGCGAGTGAAAAAGAGGAGGACATCAGAGCGGCGAGATTCATGCATCAGTTCAACAACTATCCTCTCTTTCTCAATCCGATCTACAGAGGAGATTATCCGGAGCTCGTTCTGGAATTTGCCAGAGAGTATCTACCGGAGAATTACAAAGATGACATGTCCGAGATACAGGAAAAGATCGACTTTGTTGGATTGAACTATTACTCCGGTCATTTGGTGAAGTTCGATCCAGATGCACCAGCTAAGGTCTCTTTCGTTGAAAGGGATCTTCCAAAAACAGCCATGGGATGGGAGATCGTTCCAGAAGGAATCTACTGGATCCTGAAGAAGGTGAAAGAAGAATACAACCCACCAGAGGTTTACATCACAGAGAATGGGGCTGCTTTTGACGACGTAGTTAGTGAAGATGGAAGAGTTCACGATCAAAACAGAATCGATTATTTGAAGGCCCACATTGGTCAGGCATGGAAGGCCATACAGGAGGGAGTGCCGCTTAAAGGTTACTTCGTCTGGTCGCTCCTCGACAATTTCGAATGGGCAGAGGGATACTCTAAGAGATTTGGTATTGTGTACGTGGACTACAGTACTCAAAAACGCATCATAAAAGACAGTGGTTACTGGTACTCGAACGTGGTCAAAAGCAACAGTCTGGAAGATTGAAAAGGGCGGCCTGGCCGCCCTTTCTTTTTGATACCTCGTTTTTCCTCCTATTCGTTCACTCCGCGTGAATATCACCGATTATTTTCATTTAACGAAAAAAATCTTCTGTTTTCTCCTGATAGCTCACTTGCAAAGAATACAAAGGTCTGGCAAAATATCAAATAGGTTAATTTGATTATAACGTCATTTAATTGCTGGTTCAAAAAAGAGGTGAAGAAAACGTGGGAAGGTCCTTTTTCACGTTTCTTCTAATTCTAGCTGTGAGTTTGTTTGCTGTTTCCTGGCGCGATGTTGTGCTTTATGAAATCATGATAGACAGATTCAACGATGGGGATCCAACGAACAACGATCAAGGTTATGGAGAATACGATCCTTCTGATCCAGCAAAGTATAGCGGAGGAGATTTGAAAGGAATAATTGATAAGCTTGATTATATCAGAGGTCTGGGAGTAGATGGAATATGGATTACTCCTCCAGTAGCCAACCAGTGGTGGGATCCGTGGGTTAATTACGGTGGATACCATGGATACTGGGCAAGGAATTTTAAGGAAGTAGACGAACATTTTGGGAATATCGAGACATACAGGAAGCTTTCAGAAGAAATTCACAGAAAAAATATGTTTCTCATCCAAGATATAGTTGTCAACCATGTTGGAAACTATTTCAGATTCAAAGCTGGAAAATTCGAAATTAACACAGGAAGTGTTCCAACTTTCGCACCAACTCAATTCCCCTTCAATATGAATGACTATAATGATCCGAAACAGAGAGAAATGAATGTCTACCACTGGACTCCTGATATCACTAATTACAACGACATTCATCAAAAGCTCAACTATCAGCTTTCAGGTCTCGATGATTTAAATACTGAAAATCCGATGGTCAGAAGCGCTTTGAAAGACTCCTATGGTTTCTGGATAAAAGAGGTTGGTGTTGACGGCTTCAGAGTGGATACTGCGATGTACGTTCCAAAAGATTTCTGGGATGATTTCTTCTTTGGCAAAGACGGAATAATGACCTTGAAAGATGATTTCATCGCTTTTGGTGAAGCATGGCTCACTTCTCCACCGATGGATGACAGTGCAGAAAAGGAAATAGAGAGTTATTTTGACCATGGTTTTAACGCCATGCTTGACTTTCCGCTTTGTGAAGAAATACGTCGAGTTCTAAAAGGTGGGAAACCAACTTCATGGCTTGCTTACAGAATAGAAAGGCGTAATCAAACGCTTGAAAAAGGACTTCTGGTCACTTTCATTGACAATCATGATATGGAGCGATTCAGCAGGGGAACGGACGAGAAGACATTGAGAATGGCAGTCGCTTTTCTAATGACTTTACCTGGAATTCCTGTTATTTACTATGGAACAGAACAGTCTTTTGAAGAAACACGGGCTTCGATGTTTGCAAAGGGATGGGGATCGGGCGGTAAGGATCATTTTGAGAAAGGGGAGATGTACGATTTCATAAAAAGTGCCGTTGAGTTCAGAAAGAGTCACACTGCAACGAGATACGGTAAGGTCAAAGTTCTTCTGTCGAATTCAGAAGGTGCAGGGCTTCTGGTTTATGAAGTAAAAGATGAGAATGAAACGCTCATTGTGGTTTTAAACACATCTAATAATGACAAGATTAGAACCATCGATGGTGTGTTTCCTAGTATGGAAAAGGTATTCTCAAGTGATAGAGAGGCTAGGGTTGTTGTTCAGGAAAAGTCCACGGTCTTTATCGTTCCTCCAAAGAGTCTTACCGTCTTCAAGCTTTCCTCTGTGAATAAATATGAGAAACAGACAACGAATTTGACGTTAAAAACCACCGTGAACATCTACGAAGATAGAGTAGTAATATCCGGTGAAACGAACGGCAAAAGAATGTACGCCTACATTGATGGTTTATATCAAACCATTCCCGAGAAAGTGAATATTGTCGATGGTAAATACAGTCTTTCCCTGGATCTTTATAAAATGGGTCCTGGAAACCATTTCATTATTTTGAAGGTTTACGGATCCAATCCCAAAGAAGTCCTTTATTCTGAAGAAATCTGGTTTGAGGTGTCTATACCTACCGAAAAACTCGCAGAAGTGACAGATCCTATGAATGATGATCATGGGCCTTTCGGCAGATATAAATATCCACTTGATTTAACTTTCAAGCGGCAAATGGACCTTATTGGTGCAAAGGTGGAACGCATGGGACCTAATTTGATTGTCTGGATAAAAACGAGAGAAATTACTACGAGCTGGAACCCACCGCTTGGATTCGATCATGTGAGTTTTCAAATATTCCTTGATGATCCGAGAAGAAAGGGAGCAGAAGCGTTGCCATTTCAAAATTACGCCATAGATGATTGGGACTATGAAATCTTTATAACAGGATGGAATGTGGCTATTTTTTCGTCGGAAGGAGCTACCGAGAAAAAATTCGGTGTGCAGATAGGATCTCCTGAAGTCGTTGTGGTTGATGGGTGGATAAAGATAGCTGTAAAGGGTGAATGGATTGATTTTCCAGAAAGCTTCAATGGCTGGAAATTGTACCTTACAACTTGGGATTACGATGGTGTGGAAAACAGGTTCAGGCCTCTTGAAGAGGAACCAAAAGCTTACAGGTTTGGAGGAGGAAACAACACAGAACCGTACATAATGGATGATTTATGGATCGAAATAAAGGAATAATAAAACCATATTTTGAATGGGGAGGTGCTTTTGCCATGAAGAAGTACTTTGTTCTGTTGCTAGCAGTTCTTCTGGTTGGTGGACTCTTCGCTGTGAAAATCACTATGACATCTGGAGGGGTCGGAAAGGAACTCGAGGTACTGAAAAAGCAGCTGGAGATGTTCCACCAGCAGTACCCAGATATCGAAGTGGAAATCATTCCGATGCCGGACAGTTCAACTGAAAGGCACGATCTCTACGTCACGTACTTTGCCGCCGGAGAGACGGATCCAGACGTTCTCATGCTCGATGTGATATGGCCTGCTGAGTTTGCTCCGTTCCTTGAAGATCTGACAGCAGACAAAGACTACTTCGAACTCGGTGAATTCCTACCCGGAACTGTGATGTCTGTCACGGTCAATGGAAGAATCGTTGCTGTTCCCTGGTTCACAGATGCAGGTCTCCTTTACTACAGAAAAGACCTCCTCGAGAAATACGGTTACGATCACGCTCCGAGAACCTGGGATGAACTCGTCGAAATGGCAAAGAAGATCTCTCAGGCTGAAGGCATCCACGGATTCGTCTGGCAGGGTGCAAGATACGAAGGCCTTGTCTGTGATTTCCTTGAATACCTCTGGTCTTTCGGTGGGGATGTGCTCGATGAGAGTGGAAAAGTTGTGATCGATTCTCCAGAAGCTGTTGCGGCTCTTCAGTTCATGGTCGATCTCATCTACAAGCACAAAGTCACTCCTGAAGGAGTTACCACCTACATGGAAGAAGACGCAAGAAGAATCTTCCAGAACGGAGAAGCTGTTTTTATGAGGAACTGGCCGTACGCCTGGTCCCTCGTGAACAGCGACGAATCCCCAATCAAAGGAAAGGTTGGAGTTGCTCCTCTTCCAATGGGTCCTGGTGGAAGAAGAGCTGCCACACTCGGTGGGTGGGTCCTCGGTATAAACAAATTCTCGTCACCTGAAGAAAAGGAAGCCGCAAAGAAGCTCATAAAGTTCCTCACAAGTTACGACCAGCAGCTCTACAAAGCGATCAACGCCGGACAGAATCCAACGAGAAAAGCCGTTTACAAAGATCCAAAACTCAAAGAAGCTGCTCCGTTCATGGTTGAACTTCTCGGAGTTTTCATCAACGCTCTTCCAAGACCAAGGGTTGCGAACTACACAGAAGTTTCCGATGTCATTCAGAGGTACGTGCACGCTGCTCTGACAAGACAGACAACACCAGAAGACGCAATAAAGAACATTGCAAAAGAGCTCAAATTCCTGCTTGGACAGTAACAGAGGCGAGGGGCTCTCCCCCGCCTCTTTTACTCTGTTGAAGGAGGATACAGAAAGATGGAAAAAAGAAGTGGTTGGACAGCGTTCTGGATGATTTTGCCGACAATTCTTGTCATATCCGTAGTGGCTTTTTTTCCTCTGTTCAAAACCTTCTACGACAGTTTCTACAGTTTCGGTTTGAGGCCCGGTATAGAGAGAAGATTCGTTGGGCTTCAGAACTATTTCAGACTCTTTGAGGACACCCGCTTCATAATGGCTTTGAAAAACACCGTCTTTTTCACGGTGATTTCGGTTTCTCTGGAGACGGTGCTTGGTGTTCTCATCGCCATAGTTGTTCATCAGAGATTCGCGTTGAGAGGCGTTGTGAGGGCCGCTATGCTCGTTCCATGGGCAATTCCAACGGCCATTTCTTCTCAAATGTGGCGATGGATGTTCCACGATCAATTCGGAATAATGTCGAGACTCTGGGAGAAACTCGGAATAATAGAACCGGGAACCCCCATTCTCGGAACACCAGGGCTCGCCATGTGGGCGATCATATTCGTCGATGTGTGGAAAACGACTCCGTTCATGGCTCTTTTGATTCTCGCAGGTCTTCAGGTGATACCGGAGGATATTTACGAAGCGGCGAGAATCGACGGAGCAAATACAATTCAAAGATTCTTCAGAATCACTCTTCCGTTGATAACGCCAACGATAGGAGTGGCTCTGATCTTCAGGACACTCGATGCACTGCGCGTGTTCGATGTTGTCTACATCATGACGAGAGGTGCTGTGAACACAGAAACCCTGGCCGTTTACAACCGACACGTTCTGATGGATAGGGCTTTCACCGGTGCGTGGTTTGGATACGGTTCCGCCATATCTGTTTTCATATTCGTTCTTATATCGATCTTTGCCATACTTTACATAAAGTCCTTGAGGCTGAAACTCGATTGAGGAGGGAACCCGATGAGCAGATCGATAACGCAGAGAATCCTTCTTTATATAGCTGTTTTACTCATTCTTATATGGTGCGTTTTTCCCCTTTATTGGGCTTTTATTTCGTCGATAAAGCCTGATCGGGATCTTTTCGAAAAGAATCCCTCTCTTTTCCCAAAAAGAATAACCTTTGAAAACTACGTGAAGGTCTTCAAGGAAAGACCGTTTCATATAAACATCAAAAACAGCATTATAGTGGCAGGCATAACCACGGTTTTGGCATTAGTTGTAGGATCGCTTGCTGGATACGCCATCGCAAGGCTCAAGTTCAAGGGAAAGGTCATCGTGATGTCACTGATTCTTGCGGTGAGCATGTTTCCACAGGTTTCTATTTTGGGATCTCTATTTTTGATCTTGAGGGGATTGAAGTTGATAAACACCTACACTGGTCTCATCATACCCTACACTGCTATGAATCTGCCTCTCACTGTCTGGGTGCTCCAGAGTTTCTTCAGGGAACTTCCAAAAGAAGTGGAGGAATCGGCGTTCATCGACGGAGCCTCTAAACTCAGAACTCTCTGGTCTATCGTGCTTCCCATGTCTGCTCCTGGTCTTGTGGCAACAGGGCTTTTGACGTTCATCGCCGCGTGGAACGAGTTTCTCTTCGCTCTCACGTTCATGCAAAAGCCGAGCCTGTACACGGTTCCTGTCGCAGTCGCTCTCTTCAAAGGAGCGTCTCAGTACGAGATACCATGGGGTCAGCTCATGGCCGCAGCCGTTATCGTCACACTTCCACTTGTGATACTCGTTTTGGTTTTCCAGAACAGAATCATAGCTGGCTTGAGTGCAGGGGCTGTGAAGGGTTAATAATCAACCATTTTAGGTAGATATTTTTGATTGTTGGGAATTATTTGAATTTATCATGAGATATCTTGCCCTATCTTTTGTTTTTTAGTGGAAATAAGGTTTGAAAAACCGTTGCGCAATGTGTGATAATATGTTCTGGATTAATTTAATTCCTTTGGAAATTAATACCTTGCGTTTCGTTTTTTTGAAGAAAAAGCGTTTTTTCGGATATGAAATACATATGCGTTAATTTTAAATTACATCTTAAGTTGGGAGGTGTTTTTCATGAGGAAAGGTTTGCTGTTGTTTGGTGTGATTTTGCTGCTGTCGGTGTTTGTTTTCTCTGAGGACATGACAATACTTCTGGCACCGAAATCACTCAACAATCCGTACTGGTTTGCGGTGGAGAACGGGATGAAAGATGCGGCAGAGAAACTTGGGATCAAAGCGATATTCGACGCACCGGTTGAGGCAGATGCGGCGAAGCAGGCAGAGAAGATACTGAGCTACATAGTGAAAGGTGTAGACGGGATAGGCATTTCACCGAACGATCCTGAAGGGATAAAGGTAGTTGTCAAGAGGGCGCTTGACAAGGGGATACCGGTAATCATGTTTGACTCAGATTCTCCAGACAGCGGAAGGTATGCTTACATAGGAACCAACAACTATAACGCAGGATACGAGGCGGGTAAACTGATGGCTCAGCTCATCGAGAAGTACAAAGCGGAGAAAAAGACCATCAGGCTTGCAATACTCACCGGAGGTCTCGCTGCTCTTAACTTGAACGAAAGGATCAGAGGTTTCAAAGATGCGCTTGAGGACTACTCCAAGAGGAGCGGGAAAGAGATAGTTTATGTTGCCGATCCGTTCCCGTGTGATGATGATTCTGCAAAGGCTATTCAGATCATCAGAGATGTGACCAGAAAGTACACAGATCTCGATGGATGGTTTATGTCTGGAGGATGGCCTCTCTTTGCTCCGAAAGAAACCGTTATCTCCGCTCTTGGTGGCCCAGAAAGGATGAAAGATCTGCTGGTTGTTGGTTTTGACACTTTGCTTCCGGAACTCGAACTTGTTAAAGCCGGTGCAGTCAAAGGTCTTGTTGGACAGAGGCCATACGACATGGGCTATCTCTCTGTTCTCGTTCTCTACAACATGGCAAAGATTGGAGTGGAGAACACATTGAAGATGCTCCCGAAAGTTGTCAAAGAAGACGGAACAGTTGACTACATTATTGACACGGGTGTTGATATTGTAACAGAAGAAAATGTCGATCAATTCTACGAATATGCAAAGAAGATCTATTCCAAGCGCTGATGATGTAAAATCATTGAAGTAAAGAGGGGGGTTCACCCCCCTTCTTTATGGAAGGAGAAGGATAAAAACAACGGTGAGGAGGCGTGGTTGAATTGTGGAAGAAGCTGTTCAAGGCGAGGGAAGCAGGGATATTTCTAATACTCATAGCGATCGTGGTGTTTTTAGGGGTAACGACGAGAGAATTTTTGACAGTGGAGAACATATTCACGGTGATACTGAACGTATCGTTCATAGCGATCATGTCATTTGGGATGACGATGGTGATCATCACATCTGGGATAGATTTGTCGGTAGGATCCATACTTGGGGCAGCGAGTGTAGTGATGGGGCTTTTGATGGATGAGAAGGGTCTGTCACCATTTTTGAGTGTGGTCATTGGATTGGCGGTAGGGGTAGGTTTTGGGCTTGCGAACGGGCTTTTGATCACGAAGGCGAGGTTAGCACCGTTCATCAGCACATTGGGGATGCTTAGTGTAGGAAGGGGACTTGCGTACGTGATGAGCGGGGGATGGCCCATATCGCCGTTTCCAGAGAGCTTCACAGTACACGGGCAAGGAATGGTAGGGCCAGTGCCGGTACCAGTGATCTACATGGCGGTGATAGGGGTGATAGCCCACATATTTTTGAAGTACACAGTGACGGGGCGAAGGATCTATGCGATAGGAGGGAACATGGAAGCGTCGAAGCTGGTGGGGATAAAGACAGACAGGATACTGATTCTGGTATACACGATAAACGGATTTTTAGCAGCCTTTGCTGGCTTTCTTTTGACTGCGTGGCTTGGAGTAGCGCAGCCGAATGCGGGTCAGGGGTATGAGCTGGACGTGATAGCGGCTACAGTGATAGGAGGGACGAGTTTGTCTGGTGGTGAAGGGACGATACTGGGGGCGTTTCTGGGAGCGGTGATAATGGGGGTATTGAGGAACGGGATGATACTGCTTGGGGTATCGTCATTCTGGCAGCAAGTGGTGATAGGCATAGTGATCATCATAGCGATAGCGATAGACCAGATCAGGAGGGCGAAAGAGAGATGAAGCCCATACTTGAGGTGAAGTCCATACACAAGAGATTTCCAGGGGTACATGCGCTCAAAGGGGTAAGCATGGAATTTTATCCTGGTGAGGTACATGCGATAGTAGGGGAGAATGGGGCGGGGAAAAGCACACTGATGAAGATAATAGCAGGGGTGTATCAACCTGATGAAGGTGAGATCATATACGAAGGGAAGAGTGTGAGGTGGAACCATCCGAGTGAAGCGATAAATGCAGGGATAGTGACGGTGTTTCAGGAGCTATCGGTGATGGACAACCTGTCAGTTGCGGAGAACATATTCATGGGGGACGAAGAGAAGAGAGGGATCTTTATAGATTACAAGAAGATGTACAGGGAAGCGGAGAAGTTCATGAAGGAGGAATTTGGCATAGAGATAGATCCTGAGGAGAAGTTGGGGAAATACTCCATAGCGATTCAGCAGATGGTGGAGATAGCAAGAGCTGTCTACAAGAAGGCGAAGGTGTTGATACTGGACGAGCCGACCTCTTCTCTTACACAGAAAGAGACGGAAAAACTCTTTGAGGTTGTGAAGAGTCTCAAGGAGAAAGGTGTGGCAATAATCTTCATATCGCACAGGCTGGAAGAGATCTTCGAGATCTGTGACAAGGTGAGCGTGCTGAGAGATGGGGAGTACATAGGAACAGATAGCATAGAGAACCTGACGAAAGAAAAGATCGTGGAGATGATGGTGGGAAGGAAATTAGAGAAGTTTTACATAAAAGAAGCGCATGAACCCGGGGAAGTGGTACTTGAAGTGAAA